>CAZNCD010000035.1:0-7776 GCA_964571575.1 uncultured Candidatus Peribacteria bacterium | reverse complement strand
CACCGCTATCGGCAGATGAAGCCTGCGGGCCCGCCGCAAAAGAAGCCGCAGAAATGTTTAAAAAACTCGCGGTGGATTTGAAAAAAATCCCGCAATCGGATTTTGATGATCCCTTGGGACATTCATCCGGAGCCGGATCCATTTTCGGCACAACGGGAGGCGTTATGGAGGCGGTTATCAGAACCGCGTATTTTCTGATTACGGGGAAAAATCTCAAAAAATTCGAAATTGCGGGCATAAGAAACACGGAATTCAAGCGCGAAGGCCGCCTTACAATCGCCGGGAATAAATTGAATATTTTAACCGTAAATTCTCTCGCGGAAATAAATCCAATTTTGAACGAGCTGAAACAAACCAGAAAAAGCAAATATCATTTTATTGAAGTAATGAACTGTCCGATGGGATGCATCGGCGGAACCGGCCAATTTACAATCGACAAAGAAATTCTTGCGAAACGCAGACAAGCGCTTTTTGAATATGATAAAGGCCATTTTTACAGAGCCGCGCATCAAAACGAATACGTAAAACAAATATATAAAGAATTTCTTGGAGGGCTTGGAAACAAAAAAGCGCGCGCGCTTCTACACACAAAATACGTCGACAGAAGCGCCGAGGATTCGGAAAATTTCACATGCGAATTCGCGCCTAAATAACATACAAATACACTCCGTCCTCTTTTTTCACCGGCTCCCATTTTTTAAACGGGAAAAGACAAGCTATAACTCGCGCGCCGGGCTTCAGTTCTTTTTGCAATTTTCTTTGGAGTCTGTTCATAATATGCGAAATTCCGTAAATCACAATAACATCAAAATCTGAAAAATTTTGCTTCCAAAAGCTCGCGGTATGTATAAAAGCCTTGCCTTCAAGTCCGGATTTTTTTATATTCCTGCGCGAAAGCCAAACAAGCGCGGGATTTATCTCATAACCATGCGCTTCCGCGCCTTTTTTCGCAAAAGCTATAACAATTCTGCCGTCGCCGGAACCAAGATCAACAACTTTCATGCCAGGCTTTACTTTCGATATTTCAACTGCTTTTTCAACTTTCTCAACCCTCGAAGGAAGATAAGGCGGCCCGCTCATCACGTAAAAAAATAAAAAAATCGTCACCGCCAAAACCGCCAAACTCAAAATAATTTCCATATTTAATTTCTGTCATCTTACGTCAATTTTTCGATTTTTTAAAACCAACTGCCCGCACGCCGCATCGATATCGGTTCCAAAACGATATCTTTCCGTGACGACAACTCCGTTTTTAATCAAAATTTCCTTGAACCGCGCGATTCTATCCGGGAAAGACGGTTTAAAATCTCCCGTCGGATTGTAATTTATTAAATTTACGAAGTATAAATTTCTGGCCATGAGCTTAGCCAATTTTCGCGCGCACTCATCCGTATCGTTTACGCCGCGCAACATAATATATTCAAACATTACGCGTCTGTTTGTTTTTTTAATGTAATAATCAACCGCGTCAAGAATCCGACCGATTGAATATTTCGCCGCAATCGGCATTAATTTTTTTCGCAAATTGTCATTCGGCGCATGAAAAGAAATCGCCAAATTGATTTCTTTCACGCCGTTCGCCGCAGACGGACACGGGCACGCATTTGAGCTGTCGCGAAATAACTCCTTTTTCTCATCCGCAAGCCGTTTTATGCCTTCGATAATTCCGGCCGTGGAAATTGAAATATGCCTCATGCCAATATTAAAACAATTTGGATTGTGCAAAATTTTTATCGCGTCAAGAACATTTTCATAATTCAGCATCGGCTCCCCCATTCCCATAAAAACTATATTGGAAACGCGCACCGCACCGTCGCCGCTCCCTTTCTCGCGTTTTAAATACCGCGCAAAAAACAAAACCTGTTCAACGATTTCATCTACGGTCAAATTTCTTTTAAATCCAAGTTTCCCTGTCGCGCAAAACGCGCACCCAAGCGGACACCCTATCTGCGAAGAAACGCAAACCGTATTTCTGGCAGCCCGCTCCGCTTTGGCGACAGTTTTATGCCGCATAAAAACCGATTCGATTTTGTTCCCATCGTTCAAAGTTATCAAAGCTTTAACGGTTATTCCGTTTTTTGAAATGCTCGATGCCGCATTAATATTCAAATCGCATTTTTCGGCTAATTTATCGCGCAAACTCAAAGGCAAATTTGTTATCTCATGCCACGCGGAAACACGATCTTTATAAATCGCTCGCAAAACCTGCTTTAATCTGAAGGCTGGTTCGTTCTTTAAAACTTCGTTTAAAGCGCTTAAATTCATACCGATACATATTATCATAAAAAGTGCGCCGGAATGACGCCAAAAAGGAGTCGCTTATTTTTTTTCTATTTGCCTGTGTTCGCCTGCGGCGAACGGCGATGGTATAATCAAAACATGAAAAAAATGTTTATCTGTATTTTCGCGGCTTCAGTTTTATTGCTCACCAGCTGCGCAAGTACGCAAAATTCTTCAACAAACGCGCCGTTGCCAAAAGCAACACAGGCGTATACAAATAAACAGTCGCGAAGCGACACCAAATCTTTAACCTCCTCAAAAATGCAAATATCAAGCTCGGCGTTCCAACCTAACAGCAAAATTCCTTCTCTTTACACTTGCGACGGGAAAAATATTTCTCCACCGTTTACGATTAAAGATGTTCCGGAAAACGCGCAAAGTCTGGCGCTTATTGCTGATGATCCGGATGCTCCGGTTGGATTATGGATTCATTGGACATTATGGAATATCGACCCGAAAACAACGGAAATTTCTGAAAATTCCGTACCCGCCGGAACAGCGCAAGGCACAACAAGCTTTGGCGACGCAAAATACGGAGGCCCGTGTCCACCTTCCGGAACGCACAGATATTTTTTTAAACTTTACGCGCTAGACACAAAACTGGATCTGCCAAAAACAACGGATAAAAACGCTCTCGAAACCGCAATGAAAAATCACATTCTGGCGAGAGCGGAAATAATCGGCCTCTACGCCCGATAATTGGGATCAGGCCTAATTGTTAAAGCAGTTTTCGCGCACGCACAATCTGATTTATCCAAACATCACCGTTATAAACAAACTCTTCTTTCTCGATCGCAAAACCCGCATTTTCAAGCGCTTCAATCATATGTTTCGGAAGATGATAATACGATTCAATCACAAGCGATTTTCCTTTAACTTCCAGTTTCGGCGCCCGTCTCTGGTTTATATTTGTCACAACAAAAATTCCGCCGGGTTTTAAAACTCGACAACACTCTTCAAACGCCCGCACCAAATCTTTTAAATGCACAATCACAAACGCCGCTACAACAACATCAAACGCCTCGCTCTCAAACGGAATTTGCTCAATATCACCCTTTACGGCACGCATATCCGGCCACCTCTTCAAAACTTTTTTCATCATCGCGGAAGAAATATCAATCGCGCTCACGTCCGCACCATTATCACGCAGAGTTCTTATTAACCTTCCCGTCCCGCAACCAACATCGAGCGCTTTTTTGTCTTTTAAATCACCTAAAAACCGCTCCAGTTTATTCCCTTCAAAGCTATTCAAAAACTCATAATTTTTCGCACCGCCGTATTCATCCACATATAAATCATAGCCTTCTTCGGGACTATGCAAACGCGACCGAGTTTTAAATTTATAGCTCATGGCAAAAACATACTACATTGAAATTGCAATATGTTCTAACTTTCACGTTATATGGGTACACCTTTGTTGACTTTTGTCAAACTCCGGTTATACTTTACACGTAAAGCAAATTATGAACATTAATACGTTACAATTCGGTTTAATGATGATGAGCCCCACGGAACTACGTGGTGTGCTCTTCTAGCATAGAATTATAAAGCACATTTAAGCCCCGCGAAGTTCCAAAAAAATCGTGGGGCTTTTTTATATTCAAATTATGAACAAAGAAGAAATTAAAAAACAATATTGTCCAAATAAAACATGTAAAGCGTATGGTCAATTAAAGCATGAAAATATCACAATTCACGATTATCAAAAAAATCGTTTCCGCTGCAAATTATGCAAAAAAACTTGGGTCGGAAATTATGGACAATACTTTTATGGTCTTAAAACAAATCCGGCAAGAATAAATCGCGCATTTGAACTGCTTAAAGCGAACATTTCCATTCGCAACACAGCTAAATTTTCGCATGTCAGTCCAAGCACGATAATGCGATGGAAAAAGAAATTAAATATGCCCCAAAGGACTTAATTATTTTTCCAAACAATTTATATTAATTTTTTAACTTAATTATCATGAAAAAAATAGATACACTCACTCACATTACAGACGTAGGATCTCCAATCGGAAATGGCACCGATTCAACTGAAAGAATTATCAAACAATACCAAAGATTGGGAATCCCAAACCCACGCGTTATATCAGCCGGTCATTCACCTTTACATGTTGCGTTTACAGCCTGCACGGATGTTTCTCCGGGAACACGAAATACAACTAAAAACCTTTTGTACAAACTTCATGCAAAAGTACCAAACCCATTGCCAATAGCCCTAAATAGCGCTCCAAGAAATTCCGGAAGTGAATTTAGCGATTCACGAGGAGATAATCTTTATAGAGTAAATTGTCCAAGCAAACCCGATCTTGAGACACTGCTTATATATGGCGATGAAGTCTTGCGGTGGGTTTTATTTTTTCGTGGACTTGTAGAATCGCGCATCGAGCAGGTTGACTCAATCAATGGCATTACGAATCATCCATCGACTGGATCTCAATTTAGATCAGCGGAATATTTGCCAATAGCCCATTTTTTGGAAGCAATAAAACAGCTTGATCAATATGCGGCTATATATGATATCAGTGAACGACTCCGTTCTAGATTTTTTCCCAATTTCCCCGAGCTTAGAAACAGAGAAGCCGTTGTAGCTCCACCTGATGAATACGGAAACGGAAGATTGATAATTAAAAGCGAACAAATTAAAGAAATATCAGGACGAGAGAGGGTTAAAATTAAAGAAATCACAGATGAATTTTTAGATGTAAAAAAATCATTAACCGAAGTGGTTCCGGGTAAACTTTCTGTTTGGCCAAGCTCCAATCATTTTCCAAGTAAAGATATTGGGGTATTAAATATCGGCACCAGATGGGCGCCAGGCAAAACGAAAATAACCGACAGAAAAGCCATTGCATTGGCAAAAAAACTTTCTCGCAATGTTGGGGCAAAGTATAGAATAAAGGCTTAAAGGAAGAAAAAAAACCAGGCTCTTTTTTATGGTCGGGGTGGCCGGTCCCGCCCCGGCGACCTCACGCACCCCATGCGTGCGCGCTAACTAACTGCGCCACACCCCGACGAAAATATGGTACAGAAATATTTTTTTATCGGCAATGATATAATTTGATATTATATATCCGTACAAATGATTGAAAAATTCATAAAACAATACGAATCCTATCTTCAAGAAATAGACGAAAAGTGCGCCGCGGTATACGAAAATCTGCCGAATCTCCCTTGTTTCCCAAAATGCACAGACCGCGCCGCTTGCTGCAAACAAATTTTCCCGCTAACTTTTCTGGAAGCGTATTATTTGTCGATCGGATTCAAAAAACTCGGCCGTGCCGTCCGCCGCGAACTTGAAAAATCCGCTCAAAAAAGCCGGAAACAGCTCGTGGAAAATTTCAGCGCCTCCGGATTAAAACCGATTTACGCAAACACTGATTATGATACTCACAATGCCGCCCAACAATCAATCACGAAATTTTTACACGACCAAAAAATCCCCTGCCCGTTCTTGTCCGACGAATTATGCAAAGTTTATCCTTTCAGAAATTTCGGCTGTCGGCTTCACGGCCTCGCCTACGACTATGACACAAACGAAATCCTCGGCTGCTATCGTCATAAAGAAATTTTTCCACATACAAACGATTTTGCAACACACGCCATCAAACACAATCTTTTAAACAAAGAAAAAATCCGACTTGACGGAGAAACGATCACCACGCTCACCAACAATAATTTATATCGCCAAATCCGCTATCTTACGCACCCGTTTATGCCTATTTTAAAGGATTTTGAGACATTTGACTGGAATGGATTTTTTACGGAAAAAATTTCCCCGCAAGAAATAATTCCGGAAACATACACTCTTATTTTTGACTGAAACAACTCCCAATTCCCTAACGATTAGGCTTAACTCCAATTAGCTTGCTCTGAGCTCAACCTTAAGCTATAATTAAATAAATTTAAATCTTAACCAATTTTCTATGACTCAAGGTTACTGTGTAAAATGCAAAGCAAAAAGAGAAATGGAAGGCGCGACCGAAGTCAAATTCGGCAACAAAGGCAGAAAAGCCATGAAAGGCAAATGTCCTTCATGCGGAACAGGTATGTACAAGATATTACCGATGAAATAAATCGCGGCGGGCCTATGGCCTGCTTTCCGATTTTTTATCATTTTAGCGCCCTTATTTTTTGACTCTGTTTTTTCATGGATCTGAAAAAATTCATCCGTGATATTCCGAATTTTCCGCAAAAGGGAATAATTTTCAAGGATATCACTCCGCTTCTTGCAAATTCAAAAGCTTTTAAAGAAGCCGTAAATCAATTCGCAAAATTCGCAAAAAAAATCAAGGCGAAAACGATTGTCGGAATTGATTCGCGCGGATTTATTTTCGGCGGAGCTGTCGCTTATAAACTGGGGTTGAAATTTGTACCGGTCAGAAAAAAAGGCAAGCTCCCGTATTCAACCGTCTCACAGGCATACAATCTTGAATACGGCACAAACACGGCTGAAATGCACACCGACGCCATCAAAAAAAATGAAAAAGTCTTGATAATAGACGATTTGCTCGCGACCGGCGGAACCGCGAAAGCCGCGGCGCAGCTTGTTGAAAAACTTGGCGGTAAAATTGCGGGGATCGCCTTTTTGGTTAATTTGGCATTTTTAAAAGGCGCGGAAAAATTAAAACCTTATAAAATATTAAGTTTAATAAAATATGAATAAACGCGGCGGCGGCGGCGGAAAAAATTTCACAAAAGCGTTAATCGCCGTTATCGGCGGAAGCGGCTTTTACAACTTGCTTGAAAACCCGAAAGAAATATCCATAAAAACCCCGTACGGAGCCCCGAGCGATAAAATCGCAATTGGTAAAATTCATGGAAAATCCGTCGCGTTTTTAGTCCGCCACGGCAAAAAACACCATCTGCCGCCCCATAAAATTAATTATCGCGCGAATTTGTGGGCGCTGAAATCAATCGGCGTTAAAAAAATAATCGCTCCGTGTGCGTGCGGAAGCCTTCAACCGCATATCAAACCCGGCGAATTCGTTATTTGCGACCAATTTGTCGATAGAACAAAATCCCGAGAAGATACGTTTTTTGAGGGACCGCGCGTGGCGCATGTTTCGGCCGTGCATCCGTATTGCGATTCGCTTCGTAAAATAATAAACGCCGCGTGCAAAAAAACAGGCATCAAAACACATCAAAAAGGAACCGTTGTTGTAATACAAGGCCCAAGATATTCAACAAAATCCGAGAGTCGTTGGTTTTCAGCGCAAGGATGGGAAGCAATAAACATGACGCAGTATCCGGAATGCATTTTGGCGCGCGAAGCTGAAATGTGCTACGCGGCAATCGCGCTAATCACGGATTACGACGCGGGCATACATGGGGACGGTTCTCGAAGAGAACCGTCCCCTATCATTAAACCCGTCGATACCGCAGAAGTTCTGCGTGTTTTTAAAGAAAACAATGAAAAAGTCAAACGCGTAATTATTGAAACAATAAAGAACCTCAATCCGGAATCATCATGCGAATGTCAAACCGCGATGA
>CAZNCD010000034.1:5683-7849 GCA_964571575.1 uncultured Candidatus Peribacteria bacterium | reverse complement strand
CTGTTGAACGGATAGGTTCGATCAGAAATCCTGTCGTGTGGCTGGCGGTGATTGGAATGATAACAATCATCAGGTCAATCTCAATGAGAACAGCGTGAACAATCAGAATGATAACGCGCGTTTCCGTCTCTCGGTGGCGGTTATGTGCTATACGTGGATTTCAACCAACCACCAAGCATTTTGCCGATTTCTTCGATTTTGTTTTGTAACTGGAAAACTATGGTTTCATTTACAAGTTTAAATTCGATGTACAGTCGTAATTTCATTTTAAGAACCTCAAGGGAGGCGGTTGCTTTGATCAAATAGCTGCCTTTCAGTTGTTTCGGCGCGTTCTTCGCCATTACAAGCTCTCTTACAAGTTCCGCAATGGAATCTTCAGTCCCAATGCCAAGTGAAAATCTCCATCTTTTATTGAGTTTGTGGTTAATGTCCACTATTGTCTTAAAGACTTCATAAGTCCTGTTTATGATTGGTAAAGAATCCATAGACTTGAGTTTAAAAAATATTTGGCACAGTTGGTTTAAGTTCAAAAAAGGAAAACATGCCGGTACCGAATTGTATACTTTTCAGTATTATCTTGAAAAAAATCTTTATGAACTTTTTAAAGATTTGAATAACGAAACATATCAACATGGCAGTTATAAAAAATTTATTGTTTGCGATAACAAGCGCAGGGAAATTTCCGTGGCAAATATCCGCGATAGGGTCGTACATCGTCTTATATATGATTATTTGGTGGAGATTTACGACAAAACCTTTATTTACGACGCTTGGTCGTGTCGAAAAGGTAAGGGACTGCTTGGCGCTATTGAGCGGATCCATACACACACACCACGCGGCGTAGCCGCGCTATCTCTTCATCTGGAAATGCGATATAAAGAAATTTTTTGACAGTGTTGATCAAAGAATTTTACTTAAAATTTTATCACTTAGAATCAAGGATAGCGCAATCTTTAATTTATTGAAAGAAATAATCACGAGTTATACCGCAATCCCAGGAGAAAAAGTCGGTATGCCAATCGGCAATCTCACAAGTCAAATTTTTTCAAATATTTATCTCAACGAACTTGATAGGTTTGTTAAGCACAAAATGAAGTGCAAAGCATATTTTCGCTACGGCGATGATTTTGTTATCTTCAGTAAAGACAAAGATGAATTATTACGAATCAGGACAAAAACAACTGATTTTATTGAAAACGAGTTAAAACTTAGCTTGCACCCAAAAAATAATTTGATTGTTAAGGCGAAACATAGCTTAAAATTCTTGGGCGTAATTCTATATCCAAACGGACGAAAACTGAACAAACGCAACCAAGCACGTATCAAAAACAGGATCAATTTCCGCAATTCCGGCAGTTATTGGGGCATGATTTCTCAACATGAAACTGCTAAAAAGATTAAGGATTTTCAATGGGATTTGTTAAATTAAATAACCACAAACCCCACCAACTTCCCAGGCACATAAATTTCTTTAACTATTTTTACGCCTTCCAAATACTTTTTTACATTCACCTCATTTTTTGCGCATTCAAGGATTTTTTCTTTGGAATCGTCGGTTGGAACACTGATAACAGCACGCAATCTTCCGTTAACTTGAACAGGAAGTTCAATCACGGAAGTCACGAGATATTTTTCATCGAATGTCGGCCATAATGCATCAAAAATACTATATTTTTGGCCAAGCTTCTCCCACAATTCTTCCGCAGTATGAGGCGCAAAAGGTGCGATCAGCTTAACCATTTCTTTTTTGTTTTCCAAATCAATGCCAATCGCGCTGACTTCATTCATAAATTCCATCATAGCCGCAATCGCGGTGTTAAATTGAAAATCCTCCATGCTTTCAGTTACACGTTTAATTGTGCGATGAACAAGCTTCAACATTTCTTCACGATTTTTGACTTCACCACCGTCACCACCGTCCCCCATAATCTCCGAAAATCTTCTCTTGAAGCGGGCAATCCCGGTTATCCCTTTATCGCTCCAGTCTCCGCCGGCCATGAAAGGTCCGATAAACATGAGATACATGCGGAAAACATCGCTTCCATATTTTTCAATAAACGAATCCGGGCTCACAACATTCCCTTTTGATTTAGACATTTTTGCGGAATCTTTCGTGATGGTTCCCTGATGCACCAATCGTTTGAACGGCTCATCAAAATCAATATA
>CAZNCD010000034.1:0-5583 GCA_964571575.1 uncultured Candidatus Peribacteria bacterium | reverse complement strand
TCGTGATGGTTCCCTGATGCACCAATCGTTTGAACGGCTCATCAAAATCAATATATCCAAGGTCGTGTAGTGCCATTGTGAAAAAGCGGGCGTAAATCAAATGCATGCACGCGTGTTCGGCGCCACCAATATACATATCAACCGGCATCCATTTTTTTATCACTTTTTTATCAAACGCGCCTTTGGTGTTTTTTGGCGACAGATAGCGCAAAAAGTACCAGCTCGAATCCACAAAAGTGTCCATTGTGTCGCTTTCACGCATAGCTTTTCCGCCACATTTCGGGCACACAGCTTCCATGAAATCTTTCACATAATGTAGCGGCGATTTTCCGCGCGGAATAAAATCAACATTTTTTGGAAGCAACACCGGCAAATCTTTTTCAGGAATCATGACAATGCCGCATTTTTCGCAATATACAGCCGGAATCGGCGCTCCCCAATAACGCTGACGGGAGAGAAGCCAGTCGTGCAGTTTATAATTAACGACTTTTTTGCCCTGCTTTTTTTCTTCCATATAATCCATTATCTTTTTTGTTGCGTCACGGATATTCATTCCATTCAAAAAGTCACTGTTGATCATTGTGCCGTTTTCTTCCTGCACTTGTTCGGGCCGGGTAATCGGCGAAGTGTCTCCATCATGCCCAACGACAACGCGAATAATCTCCAATCCTTTCTCTTTTGCAAATTCAAAATCACGGATATCATGCCCCGGGACGCCGACAACGCAGCCGGTTCCAACAGCCGCCAAAACAAAATCACTCACGTAAATCGGCATTTTTTTGCCGGTAAGATGATTTATCGCAAATAAACCAGTTGAAACGCCGGTTTTCTTTCTGCCTTCCGCGACCCTTTCAATATCAGTTTTTTTTCTCGCGGCTTCAATATATTTATCAACAGCTTTTTTATCCTCAAATTTTTCATAAAATTTCTGGACCCATTCGCTTTCCGGCGCAACGACTATAAAAGTCGCTCCATAATTCGTGTCAGGCCGGGTTGTAAAAACGCTTATTTCGCCGCCAATTTTATCAATAGGATAAGTTATATTTATTCCTTCGCTTCTTCCTATCCAGTTTTTTTGCATCAGCATGGTCTTTTCCGGCCATTCAAGTCCATCAAAATTCAGCAATCTTTCCGCATATTTTTTAATCGCAAAAAACCACTGTTCCATGTCTTTTTTCGTAACTTCATTACCGCACCTGTCGCATTTGCCATCTTTAACCTGCTCATTCGCGAGCGTAGTCTGGCAATCTGGACACCAGTTAACAGGAGCCTTTTTTCTATACGCCAAACCCGCCTCAAAAAGTTTGATAAATATCCACTGCGTCCATTTGTAATATTCCGGATCGCTTGTCACAAGCTCTTTATCCCAATCATACATTGTTCCAATCGAACTTAATTGTTCGCGCATTATTTTTATATTTTCATAAGTCGTTTTTTCGGGGTGCACGCCGGTTTTTACCGCATAATTTTCCGCCGGCAGTCCAAACGCGTCAAATCCCATGGGCTCAAAAACATTGAATCCTTTCATGCGCATATAACGCGCCCACAAATCCGCACCCGCATAATTATACCAATGCCCGATATGAAGTTTTGCCGCGGAAGGATAGGGGAACATCACCAAATTATAGTATTTTGGCCGCGCAGTACTATTTAAATCGGTTTTATATAAACCTGTTTCGGCCCACTTTTTCCGCCACTTTTTTTCGATATCCGCCGGATAGATTTCGTCCATTTTTGAATTATTAACGCAAAAAAAAGCTTACAATAAAAAAGCATATTTGACAATTAAAATTGCCTCTAAAACTACCTCCGTTCCTATTTAACCCGTTTAATTCACCCTAAACTCATAGGGCTTATATGTTTTATAAGTCGCTAAGCTGAACCCATCGTTATCTTGAGTATCTAATGCCTCAAGTACAAGCGCATTATCTTTATACAAATCAACTCTCAAAAAATCTGCGCCAACTTTTTTCATGCAAGAAACAGTCGGGGTTTGATCCGTGAATCCTGCCATAAAAGATTTTTTGCAAGAAGCTATAAAGCTGTCTTGATCTTTTTGCACAACTAATCCTGCGCCTTGAACAACATAATTGCAATCTTGTAGCGTTCCGTTTTTAACCGCATTTACAAATTCATCAAAAGAACCGTACGTGCCTTTCCCTTTTTCTGAACTGTAAACCACAGCACCAAGAGAACAAACAGGTGTTTGTCTGTTGAAGAACAAGCCTTTGCCGTCCATACCGCCATCAAAGAATAAAAGCGTTCCAGCGCCAATTAACACCACTGCGGCAAGCGCAACCGCGACGAATTTTGTTTTGTTTTTCATTTTTTTGTTTGTTAAAATTTATAATTTAAAATTTCCTCTCAGCCTTTATCCACCATTATCTTCTTTTCCGGCTCGTCCTTCATCGTTTTTATCGGCTTGCCGGCTTCTTTTTCTTGATTTATATCCTCAACCGATTTTGTAATGTCTTTCATTGTGATTACAATGCGCGCAGGTTTATTGCCGCTCGTAAAAATTGAAGCGGAAGCCATATAAACTCTATATCGGCCGGATTTTGTTTGAATTCTAAAAGGTCCAAGATTTTTGAGCTCTTCCTTCTCTTGCGCGATTTTTGCGATAAAACTGGCAAAATCACCGGCGTCGTCCGGATGAATCAATTTAAATATATCCATATTAGTATTAGCAAGATCGGATTCATCATAACCGAGCAATTTTTCAAAGTCGGGGCTTATGTAAGAAATCTTATTATTTTGTATTACCACGACCGGATCCGAAGCTTTTTTAACTAAATTTTCATAGCCGGTTTCTCCGGTTACATGTCCAAATAATTCAGTTTTGAGATCAGAAGCATTAAAGCTATTTTGATTCTGCGTGAAAACAAACAAAATTCCCATGGATACGGTAAAAAGCGCTACGGCTACAAGAGCAATTTTTCTACTCTGATTGAGTGGGATCATTTGCGTATTTATTTATGTTTTAAATCATCTTTGTATAAATTATATAATATAAATTCAAGTTTGTCAATAGGGGACGGTTCTCTATTTTCTATTTACAAAACAATGTTATAATAAATAAAAATAACCCTCACATCATGGAAGACAACAAAATTTTAACCGCACTCAAGGCGCTTCCGATCTTTGCAGAGATGCCGGACGAAGATATTATGAAAATCCTTTCCGTCGCGGCTTTACAATTTTTCCCGCCAAACTATCTCATTATAAAAGAAGGCGATGCAGGTGATTTTATGTGCATAATCAAAAAAGGAAATGTCGAGATTTTTAAGGGATCGGATGAATTGGCAACGCACAAAACAAATCTGGCTGTATTGAATGAAGGAGATGTTCTCGGCGAAATGGCGCTTATTTCAGATAGGCCGCGCAATGCAAGCGCGCGTACAATCAATGACGCTGAAATTTTCATCTTGAAAAAATCGGATTTTGATAAATTTCTTGCGGGAAACACAGCGCTCGCTTCAAAAATCAGTCACGATATTATTGAGCGCATGAAAAAGAACGAACAGGCCGCGCCGGAGGCGCACAGACCTATATAAATAAAAAGTTTTGCGAAGCAAAACACCATATGATTATTTTATATTTGATTCTGGGGCATCTTATCGCGGATTTTGTGCTGCAACCCGCGAAACTCGTTCAATGGAAAATCAAAAGCAAAGTTGGGCTCATAGTTCACTGCGCGATACATGTTATTGTTTCGGCTGTATTTTTGTTCCCGTATCTTAATTTAAAAGTCAGTTTGATTTTGTTTGGACTTGGTGTCGTTCATTTTGTTATAGACTACGCAAAAATCAACACATCTCTCAAAAGCGATAAATTTGTGGGATATTTTGTGATTGATCAGATTGTGCATTTTGTGACGCTTCTCGGAGCAGGAGTCGCAATTCTATATTTAGATAAACCTCAAACGCAAAGTCAATTTATGCCCGGGATATACAACAATCCCTATATAATTCTCTTTTTGATTTTACTTGTTTTTATGAGTTATACGATTGAAATTTACAGGCATACTCGTTCAGCGCGCCGCATCAGCGAAGGAGCGGAATTTAATTATCATGATATGCTTCTGCGAATTCTGGCGCTTACATTCGTATATATTTTATTTACCGGGATTGGTTATTTAATCAGTAAATTATGAAGCCGATAATAGGAATAATGGGAGCCGGAAGCGGCTGTATTTCCGGCCATCAGCGCGCACTCGCCGCAAAAACAGGTAAAATTATCGCGGAAAAGAAACTAATTCTTTTAACCGGCGCCGGACTTGGAATTCCTTTAATCGCGGCAAAAACGGCAAAATCTTGCGGCGGAAAAACGATAGGAATTTCACCCGCAAAAAATCCAAAAGAACACGCGGCGCTCGGTTTTAAAACAAAGCCTTTTTCAAAAATCGAATTCACGGGGTTAGGCTTTATAGGCCGCAATTTTATAAACATTCAAAAAAGCGACGCATTGATTTTCATTGGAGGCGAGCACGGCACGCTCAACGAATTCACAATCGCTTATCAACAAAACAAAATAATCGGCATACTCAAGGGCTCGGGCGGCATAACTGATTTACTGCCTCAAATCATTAAAGTTTTCACCCGAAAAACAAACGCAAAAATCATTATAGAGAAAGACCCCGAAAAACTGATGGATAAAATATTTAGAGCGCTTAAATCGCTTAGAACTTAGGATTTCACTCCACATCCATCCCCGGTTCTTCCGGCATAGCTTGCTCTACGCCGTGGACTTCACGCGGAGATACATGATGCATTTTTTCACGCGCGGAAATTTCTCTTTGCGAAGTCAAATCCAAAAACGTATATGTCCAAACCGTATATGAAAATATTTCAATAACTCCGCTTAAATAAGCCGCAAACAACAGCGCGGCAAAACCGATCAAGAACGCCACTATAAACCCAATCTGCGCGGCCCACGTCATACTCACGTATCCCGCAACAAATAAAATAACGGCCGGCACAAAGAGCAAAGTCAATATTTGAATGATTATTCTCGCGCCTATCAATAACATCAAAAGCGTTATCAAAAAAGTTTTCTGCCAGTTTAAAATAACAAGCCTCATGCTTTTCCATATTGAAACAAAAACTTTCTCGTTATCTATGATGATATAAAAATCCGTATAACTTAAAAATAGAGATAAAACCAGTCCGATAATAAAAATCACAATGAAAACCGGCAAAAATATCTTAAACGCATCCCATCCGAGATTTCTTAAAATAAAAGCCGCTTCCACGGAAACCGCGAAAAAACTCATGGTTTTCATGAGCGCGTGATATTCAAAAAGAGGAAGAAAATTAAAAACCCCGTACCGCATTCCGGTCCCGAGCGTCGCCTGCTGATTATTATACTTTCTGCTGATATATTGAACAGCCGCGGCTTGGCACAAAGTCGGCAAAAAAAGCCAAATAATAACCGCGATAATCGCGAAAATCAAAAGCGGGATGCTGATTGATATATTTGAAGTTATAAAATTCACTATAAAATTAACGGCATCATACAAAAATCCATGGCCTCCTTTATATCCAAACAAAGCGGACTTTTTAAAAGCAAAAAATTGATATCCTA
>CAZNCD010000033.1:3882-8079 GCA_964571575.1 uncultured Candidatus Peribacteria bacterium | reverse complement strand
TAAATTGTACATTGTTTATGTAATTAAAACAAGTGGCTATACATAGATAAATAAAAAATCCCGACATATGGTCGGGATTAAAAAATCTCTCTTAATCAATGCCTACACCTCAATCACCACCGGCAACACCATCGGCCTTTTCTCCGTCTTACTGAATAAAAACTGTCCAACCTTATCCCGTATGTTATTTCTAATATGATTTGTGTCAGACCAGCCGAGCGGGTTGGAGTCAATCACCATCTTCCTTACTTTGGCGCGCAAGTCCTCTATCAGCCCCTTGTTCTCTTTCAAAAACACAAACCCGCGGGAGATGATGTCGGGATTCTGCACTAATTTGCCGGTTTTGGAATCAATTGTTACAATAACGACGACCATGCCGTCTTCAGCCAACACCTGCCTATCGCGAAGCACAATGCTTTGCGTGTCTGTAACGCCGAGTCCGTCAACAAACACATAATCACTGGGCGCTTTTTGGGCGGAAACATTCATGCCATTTTTACCTATTTCAATAATTGAACCATTGTTTGGCACAACAATATTTTTTTCAGGAAAATTATTATCGCGCGCCAGCCATGCGGCTTCTTTCAGCATGTAATGATAAGCATAAACCGGCATAAAATAAGTCGGCTGGATCTGTTTAATCATATCCAAAATATCCTCGCGCGTGGCATGTCCGGAAACATGCACATCCATAATCTCGCCGTGCACAACGCGGTCGCATTGACGATAAACATTGTCTTTTAATTTTTGCACAGAACGTTCATTGCCCGGAATCACGGAAGAGGAAAAAATCACTGTGTCTGTTTTCTGCAAACGAATTGAACGGTGCTCGCCATCAACGATGCGGACTAACGCGGCGCCATCTTCGCCTTGCGCGCCTGTGCAAATGATTACAACTTGATTGTCTGGATAATCGCTTATTTTTTTAATATCAACCAACATTTCTTTTCTAACTTTAATATAGCCAAGCTCTTTAGCAATTTCAATATTCATGCGCATGCTATATCCATCAACCGCGACTTTTTTGCCTAATTGTTCCGCGGCTTTGAGAACCCAATTAATTCTTTCAATTTGAGAAGAAAACGTGCCAATAATCACCCGTCCCGGCGCTTTTTCCAAAATATTCTGTAAATTCCTATACATGTCCTCATAAGTTCCTCCACGCTTGTCATTAAGCGCGCCCAGCGACTCCAACATCAAGACAGTCGGCTTTGGCAGACGAGCCAAATGCGTGTAATCAATTGTCGGCCTATTATTTTTATCGCGATCTATTGTCCAATCGCCCGGATGAATGGCTGTACCGGCAGGGGTTGAAATTACAACGCCCATGGCGTCCATTATTGAGTGTTCAACTTGAAAAAATTTCACGAAAAACTTGCCCAGACGCAAATTATCATGAATATTTTTTACTAAAATTATCTTCAAATTTTTCGCCGAACCCTTTTTGTAGTCCTCCTGCTTGCGTTTAAGGATGGCCAAAGTAAGGTCGCGTCCGATTACCGGCGGATTGCCTAATTTTTCCAAAAGTAATGGCGCGGCGCCGACATGATCCAAATGTCCATGCGATAAAATCACGCCCTTGATGTTTTTTTCTTTGCCTTGCAGATATTTGACGTTTGGAATAATGTAATCAATTCCCGGCATATCTTCTTCCGGAAATTGCAATCCCATGTCCAAAATTAAAATATCCCCGCCATACTCAAAAATGGTCATATTCCGACCGACCTCCTCGCATCCGCCCAGAGGGATGATGCGTAGGGCATCGCCGTTTTTCCCAAAACCAAAATCCCGTCTTGTCACCTGCCCCCTATTTTGACGCGGACGATTAAACCTCCGCGGTTGATTTTTTGCAATCATAAAAATTTTTAATAATTATTTTAATTAAGAAGAAATATTAGTGCCGCAGAGAGGAGTTGAACCTCCACGGGGTTGCCCCCACTAGTACCTGAAACTAGCGTGTATACCATTTCACCACTGCGGCAAATTGAAAATTAAAAATTAAAAATTCCAACGCCCGTCTGTCTTAAGATACCAATCCGCCACTCCGGCGAAGCGGTCTGATGGATGAGAAATCAAAGATGTTTCCACTCCTTTCAAATCAGCGGAAGTCGCGTAGGTGTATGTCGGCATATAGAGAAAGACCGCAGGCGCGTCAGACAAAATTAAATCCTGAAACTTACGATACAATTCAACCGATGCATCATCCGACGGGGCTGAACGAATTTTTTCTATTAAAGCATCGGCATTGCGATTAATATAACGGGAAAGATTGAGCCCGGGATAATCAATCTGACTGGAGTGCCAAAATGGAAATGGATCGGGGTCAGCGCCGACTATCTCACCGTAAAGCAAGACATCATACTCGCGCGATTTAAGCACGGTGCGGGCGATTTCACGCGGTTCCACTAATTTAAGATTAACTTTCACGCCAACGCCCTGCCAAAATCCGGACACCAACTCGGCCGCTTTTGTGTTTTCTTTGTTATTTACAGTCACTAACTCTAACTCTAAAATTTTTCCTGACTTATCTTTTCGATAAAATGTTTGCGCGCCCTGCTGGCTTTCCGCCAATCGCGCCTGTACATATTCTTCCGCTTTTATCTGCCAAGTTGAGGTAGCGGTTTCCGGAGTCGTTGTAGCCGAAATCTCGTCTTTGTGTTCCTCTTGCCAAACCTTAAACAATTCGCCGTGTTTTTGTTTTAAATAATCCTCAAGCGACACTCTTATCCAATTCTTGTCCAATAATTTGTTTGCCTCTTCGTAAGAATACGGCAATTTTTTTATATCGGCGCTATAACCGGGAAATCCCGACAAAATCGGCCCATCCACCAACTCGCCTTCATCCTGCAAAACCTCGCGCAAAATTCTTCCGCGGTCAAGCGCCGCGGTCAAAGCCACCCGTATGTCTTTATCTTTCAAGACCGGCTGGCGTTCTTGGTTGAAAAATAACGCAGTGTATTGAGGCAATTGCAAAACGCGCAAAACCACGTTTTTGCGGTCAACTTTATCGCGCGTATCATGCGGAACGAAGCCCAAACCATCAACTTTCTGCTCGCGAAACGCTTTAACCGCGCCGGAATCACTTTGAAAGTCAGCGTAAAATTGAAAAATAAATTCATTAAGATACGGCGCTTTGCGGTAAAATTTTTCAAATCGCGCTAACTCATATCTGTAAATTCTGCCTGAATCGTCTTTAAGCAATTTTTTAAATTGAAACGGCCCGGCGCCGATTGGTTGAATATTCGCCTTCACTAAACGCATCTGCTCCGGCTGGCTATCAAACCAGATGTGTTCCGGCAGAATGCCAACGGTCAAAGACGACAAAAACGATGCAAACGGCTCTTGCAAAGTAAATTTAATCGTGTAATCATCAACCATCTCCACTTTTACACCCTGAAAAGAAACGAGCAGTGGGCTGCCCGCTGCCGGATTTTGAATCGTCTCAAAAGTGTAAAGAACATCTCGCGCCGTAAACGGCTCGCTATCCTGCCAGAATGCGTCTTTTCTTAATTCAAAAGTATATATTTTATTGTCAGAACTCACGGAATATTTGGCGGCCAAATCCGGCACCAAGCGATGCCCCGCGTTATAGCGCATCAATCCGGAAAAAACCAAACGAGTAATATCCAAATCCGCGTCATTTGTAGCCGCGAAAATCGGATTGATAAACTGCGGCGACCCGACAATCGCTTCCGTGTATATTCCGCCATTCACCGGCGCTTGAACGCGATATTTAGAAATAATCCGTCCGCCACCCCAAAATATGCCAATTAACAAACAAAGCAAGGCAAAACCAACCGTTCTTTTTTCTCTGGCAGTCAAAACGCGCCTAATGTGAAAAAACTGGCGCAAAGTCGGCAAATGCCGCTCCCGCGCGCGATTCAAAAGACGGAAATCATGCCAATTAGATTTCAATGGACCGGCGCTTTTTTCCCTAAAACGCCGCCAAAGACGTTGCGCTAATAACTTCATGGAAGTTAAAATACTAAACTAGAGATAGCTATAAGAAGAAACAAGATGCCAATGACAATTGTCGCTTGGTACAGTGTTTTGTCAATTCCGCGTTTGGTGCTGTATATATTGGAAGACCCGCCAAATGCCGCCCCCATTCCAGACCCTTTTTGCTGAAGTAAAATAACTGTAATCAGCAAGCAAGACAACACGGCCTGCGCTATCATTAAAACTTTTTGTAACATA
>CAZNCD010000033.1:0-3782 GCA_964571575.1 uncultured Candidatus Peribacteria bacterium | reverse complement strand
TCATCCAAAATACAATGAAAACGCCAAGGTAACCTGCGCTTGCGGGAACGTGTTCACCGTTGGCTCAACCAAAGACGAAATCCGCATAGAGTTGTGCAACCTATGCCATCCTTTTTATACAGGAAAACAAAAATTCGTTGACACCGCCAGACGGGTGGAAAAATTCCAAGAAAAAGCCGCCAAAGTCAGCGCCGCGTCCGCTGTTCGCAAAGGCAAGAAGGCGAAAAAGATTGCCAAGAAAGCCAAAGCCGAGGCCGAGAAGAAATAGCCGTGACAAAAAGGCAGATCTGTTTAAGCGGGTCTGTTTTTTATTATGGATATCCTGATAACACTGATTTACTGATAGCGAGTTGGTTAAATCCGAAAATTCGGATTATCCGGAAATCCGTAATTATGCTACAATAATCATATGCAACTTAAATACACTGAACTAAAAACAAAATACAACGCGTTGGAGCAGGATTTACAGAACCCCGCTGTTCTTGGCGACCAACAAAAATTAAAAACAACCGCGCGGGAATATAATGACTTGAAGCCATTGGTGGAAAAAATAAACGAACTTGAAAAAATAGAGGACTCGATCAACAACACCGAGGAACTGAGTAGCTGCGAAACCGAACCAGAGATGGCAAAATTAGCAGCGATTGAACTGTCTACATTGCTGGAACACAAAAATAAGTTGGAAACAGAGCTGAACGAACTGACGCGTCCAAAAGACCCGTTAGATTCTAAAAACGTAATCGTGGAAATTCGCGCCGGCGCTGGCGGAGACGAATCGGCCTTGTTTGCCGCTGAACTTACGCGCATGTACATGAAATACGCTGAGAAAAAGAAGTGGAAGACAAGTTTGATTGATGAAAACCGCCTTGGCATCGGCGGGTACAAAGAAGTTATTTTTAACATCACAGGTAAGGATGTTTACGGCGATATGAAATATGAAATGGGCGTTCACCGCGTGCAACGCGTGCCGGAAACAGAAAAAGCCGGACGCATTCACACCTCCACTGCCAGCGTGGCAGTACTCCCGGAGGTTGAAGAGACAGAGTTGAAAATTGACCCCAAAGATCTCCGCATTGATACTTTTTGCGCCGGCGGGCATGGCGGACAATCAGTCAACACCACCTATTCCGCTGTGCGCATCACGCATATTCCGACTAACACTGTGGCGCAAAGCCAAGACGAGCGCTCGCAACAACAAAACAAAGAAAAAGCAATGAACGTGCTCCGCGCCCGTCTTTATGAAATTGAAAGAGAGAAAAAACAAACCGCGCTTGACGCCAAACGCAAGTCACAAATCGGCACCGGCGACCGTTCGGAAAAAATCCGCACCTACAATTTTCCGCAAGACCGCATCACTGACCATCGCGTTCATGAAAATTGGGGAAATATTGGTACCATACTAAATGGGAATTTAGAGAGTATAATTGAGGCCTTGAGAAAATATGACATTTCTTAAAAAATACTACCCATTGTTTTTAATTCTCATTCTCGCTTCAGCTCTACGCATTCATTTATTGCTGACGCGAGGAACTTTTTGGTTTGATGAAATTTTCAGCGTGCACTTCAGCTCCTTGCCATGGAAAGACGCTCTGCGTTATTGGCTAATGGAAACAAACCCGCCATTCTATACTTTCTTTCTGCGTTTTTGGTTAAAAATCGCTCCAGTAAGCAATGAACTGCTGGTGCGGCTGCCATCTTTAATTATCGGGCTCGCGTCAATCGCGCTTTTATATTATTTCGCGCAAAAATTTTTCAGCAAACGCGCTGCTATCGCCGCCAGTTTGTTTTTCGCGCTATCTGACATAAACATCTATCTTAGCATTGAAGCGCGCGGATACGGTTTTCTCGTCTTATTCGCGATTTTGTCTTTCTTTATTTATTTTGAAATCTTTTTTAACAACAAAAAAACATGGGGCTGGTGGCTGGCATACTTTTTAACCAACGGGTTATTATTATCAACGCATTTAACGGCGCTAACAGTGCCATTTGGACAAGCCCTCTGTCTAATTTTACTCAAACCAAACAAAACTGATTTGAAAAAATGGTGGCTGGGACATATTATTATCGGCCTCATCTGGTTGTGTTGGTTTGTGCCGTCAATCATTGCTAAAATTGACCCAGCAAGTTTAACTGCGTGGTATTTTAATAGTGACACAAACGCAAATAACGACAACATCGCCATCTTGCTTATCAGTTTATTTTTTACCTCCTTTCATCGCCCGCGGATTGTTGCGTTCGCGATTATCATATTTACTCTGCTTGTATATCAATTCGCGCGCGATTTCAAAAATATCGCTTTTGAAGAAAAAAAACGCCGCGTTGTGATAGCCGTATGGGCGTTTTTATTACCTGTCGCGGGGGCGATGGTTGGCGTTTTAACTCCAAAATTCTATGCCGCGTCGGCCCCAGCGCTATATTTGATTATTGGCGAAGGCCTGTCTATAGCTTCCGCCAAACGCGCTAAATACTTTCTGGTATTTTTACTCGCGGCTGGCCTTTTTCTTCTACCGTCCGCGCTGTTAACATCATCAAAAGCGACTTTTTCATGGCATACTTTTACTAATTTTATTGAACAAAGAGAAACCGAAAAATCCGTCATAATAATAACGCCTTTCAACGAAGAACTCGCGCTAAAATACTACTACCGCGGCAAGTCCCCCATTATCGGCATTTATATGCGCGATGATAATATGCCATTGGACGAACGAGTGGTGCGGTACAATTGGAACCGCCAAACGACAAGCAAAAAAAATCTGGCGGAATGGATGGAAAAAAAAATCGCCGGAGCGAATCGGGTATTTTATATCCAATACACGTGCGAATATGATTGGACGCCGGAGATTTTAAAACAAAAAAAATGGAAACTTTATGCGACACTCAAACCAAGCGACTTCCTCAGTGTGTGTCTGTTTGAATTCCGCGCGCCGGATGAAAATTGACCCTCTTGACGCCGAACTTCTTCTCGCGCGCGTTCTCAACAAACCGAGAGAATGGGTTTTGGCGAATCAGGAGAGTGAAGTTATAAACCGTACAGACGCAAAATTTTGCGTCTGTACAAAGTTCATAAAGTTAGTGAACCAGCGAGCCAGCGGTGTGCCATTGGCATATTTGACGGGACACAAAGAGTTTTTCGGCCTTGATTTTTTTGTAAATAAAAACGTCCTTATTCCCCGTCCAGACACTGAGACGATGGTGGAAGAAGTGATTGGAAAGATTGAAAGATTGAAAGATCAAAAGATTACGTTGATAGACATTGGCACGGGGAGCGGGTGTATTCCAATCGCCATCGCCAATCACATCCGTCAATCTGGATTATCCGGAAATCTGGATATATCATCGCGATTGATATTTCTAAAAAAGCCCTGACAGTCGCCCGTAGCAACGCAAAAAAGCACAATGTAAAAATCAAATTTATTCAAGGCGACCTGCTTGCCCCAGTCATTGCGAGGAGCGAGGAACGAGCGACGCGGCAATCCAGTCGCCAACAAATTATTATCACCGCCAACCTCCCCTACCTCACACCAAAACAATTCAACTCCTCACCCTCAATCCAACACGAACCAAAACTCGCTCTTATTGCTGGCGCCGACGGTCTCAAATACTACCGCAAATTACTCACCCAAATCCACCAATTATTGGAAATTGGAAATTGGAAATTGGAAATTTTTTTAGAGATTGACCCTTCTCAATCAAAATCAATCACTTCCCTCATCAAAACCATTCTTCCAAACGCAGACGTCCAAATCATCAAAGATCTGTCAGGCCTTGACAGAGTCGTCAAA
>CAZNCD010000032.1:0-8106 GCA_964571575.1 uncultured Candidatus Peribacteria bacterium | reverse complement strand
TACGATATGAAAGGTTGCGGTGATTGTTTTGGGTGCGTGGGTTTGCGGCATAAAAAATATCATATTTATAATGAAGAATTTTCACGCGAAGAATATTTCAAAAAATTGCCGAAAGTCATTGATGAGAAGAAATATGAAGAGCTGAAATTGCGCATGCCAAGAATGTACGCGCATATCGTTAATGCTGAAAATTGCGTCGGCGATTATCTTTATTATTCAAAAAATTGTTTTCATTGTTTCATAACTGAACACGCGGAAGATTGCGGTTATGTTTTTAACAGCGGACAAGTAAAAGATTGTTGGGATATAGATTATGACGATGAGTCGCAATTAAATTATGAAATTTTGAGCGGGCAGGATACTTTTAATTGCACGTACTGTTTTGCGTGTTGGTATTCATCAAATATGACATACTGCGATTTGTGTCAGAATTGTTCGGATTGCATGCTGTGTGTTGGTTTAAATAAGCGGAAATTTAACATTCTGAACGAGCCGTATTCCGAAGAGGAATATAAGAAAAAATCCGCGGAAATAAAAAAAGAAATGATTGCGAGCGGGGAGTTTGGGGATTGGTTTACTTCAACTTTTCCACACGAAGATTCTGCTGCTGCAATTTATATGAAATGAAATTTTTTTTGCAAATGTAAACAGATTTTTTAAAAAAAACTTGCGCTGCGTGTATATGAATCTATAATCAAAATGAATTCAAAATAAATTCATCGAAAGCGAAAAGCTTTCCGCACGTGAAAATTGGACTTACTTATAACTTATTTATAGATACAACATTATCGAACGAAGAGCCTCCTCCCTGTAGCGGCGAATATGATTCTCCAAAAACGATACTTGCAATAGAAAATGCTCTTAAGGCGCTTGGTCATACCGTAGTTTTGATAGACGCAGATGAAGACGCATATATGAATTTATATAAACTTCGCAATGAATTGGATTTTGTTTTTAATATTGCGGAAGGAATTCCCGGTGAATCCAGAGAATCGCAGATTCCGATAATGCTCGAAATGCTCGGTATTCCTTATACGGGATGCGGTCCTTTGAGCGCGGCCGTCACTCTTGATAAAGCGTTCGGGAAAAAAGTTTTAATCGGCGATAACATTCCGACTCCTCCTTATCAGGTTTTTAATTCGGCAGACGATTCACTTGATTCTTCTTTATCTTTTCCGCTGATGCTAAAACCAAACGGTGAAGGATCAAGTCTTGGTATTGAAAAAGATTCGGTGTGTAAAGATGAAGTTTTATTCAGAAGAAAACTCAAACAGCTTTTTAAGAAATACAAGCAGTCGGTTTTGGTTGAGAAATTTTTGTCAGGCAGGGAATTTACAATTTCTTTACTTGGCAATGGAGAAGATTTGCGCGTGTTGCCGATAATGGAGATGGCGTACGAACGTTTTCCGAAAATGGATTTTTATATTGATTGTTATGAAGCAAAATCAATATGGTGCGAGGAAAATGGTTTGGAGGAGGCTGTTGTCGCTGAAGATAGAATAGATTCGGATTTAAAAAAACGTTTATCTAAAATCGCCATAGACGCGTTTGAATCTTTGGGTTTGCGCGATTTTGGAAGGATAGACCTCCGAATGGATGAAGAAGATAATATATATGTTCTTGAAGCTAATCCTTTGCCCGGGCTTAATCCGGACCCTTTGCATTTTTCTTATTTTCAAGTTTCGGCGCGCGCCGCCGGTTTGTCTTATAACAATGTTATTGAATCGATTCTTAACGTTGCTATGAAAAGATATCGCAATCAGCGGCCGTTTTCTACGACCGCGGCGTCTGCGGTGTTTGTTCCGATCACACATAAAAAAATCACAAAAAATGAAATTCCCCTCACGGTACGGAAAAAAACTTAGGGTTCTTGCGATATACGATGTCACCAGGGACTTAGAAGTAGGCATAAAAAAAGAACAATTGGCCGATGACGATACGGTTCAGCATGCCAAAGTCGTCATAAAAGTTTTACAAATAAGCGGACATGATGTTTTCGAAATGATTGTCGAGCAGACTTTTGCAGATGATATTTTAAAGTGGAAAGACAGGGTTGATGTTGTTTTTAATCTTGCCGAAGGAGTCACCGGCGATTTGCACAGTCCCGCGTATGTGCCTTTTGTGCTTGAATCTCTCGGTATTCCTTTTACCGGTTGCGGCTGGGAGGCTAATCTATTAACGCTTGATAAAGCGAAGACAAAGGATTTTTTGTCTTTATATAATGTTTTAACCCCTCCTTATTTATTTTTTGAAAAAATACCCGAAAAAATACCGGACGGTTTGATATATCCTTTATTGGTTAAGCCGTCTTTGGTTGATTGCAGTTGTGGCATCGATAAAAATGCGATTGTTCATTCATCGGATGAGCTTTTAGAGCGTATCAAATACGTGAGAGATGTTTATAAGATGCCGTCGTTGGTCGAAACTTTTATAGACGGAATGGATGTTTCCGTTGGAGTCATCGGTAATCCTCCCGACGGAGTCGACGTGATGAATCCGTTTGCGATTATTTATAAAAATATTCCGGACGATGAATATCCCATAAGGACTTTTGATTCCAAATTTGATCCGGAAAGCCATAGCTACAAAAATGCGACTGTTGTTTATCCGCCTCCCATAACGCAAAACGCGGCCGAAAAAATGAAGGAAGTTACCGAGAAAGTTTATATGCTTACAAAATGCAGCGGTTATGCGAGATTGGATTTTAGAGTGGATAAAAATATGAATTCTTATTTCCTTGAGATAAACGCCAACTGTGCTATTAATGAAGATTCGGGTTTTGTGCTCACGGCCGCGGATTTTGGCTTGGACTACAGCCAATTTATAGATCGTATTTTGTATGACGGATATGAGCGAAGTTTGGATCGAGTCGATATTTATAAAAAATAATAAAATTATATAAAAAATGAGTACAAAAGATTTTAAATTTCAAGTGACGCGCCATATAGAAGAATTGGCGAAAAAAACGCCTGAAATCTATAAACAATTTTATCCGTCGGAAGCCGAGGGCTTTAATCCGCCCTGCATGTACGAAGATCCGTTGATTGAAGAAAAATACACGGTTACGAAAGGCTTGGTCCACAAATACACGAACCGCGTTCTTTGTTTATTAACGCTTGTTTGCGGCGCTTATTGCCGTTTTTGTACACGCAAAAGGAAGGTCAGCGATGCGGCCGGCGGACTTTTGAGCGATGAGGATTTGCAGAAAATTGAGAATTACATTGTTGCGCATCCGAATATCAATGAAATTATTTTTAGCGGAGGCGATCCGTTTACGAATCCTTTTGTTTTGAAAAAAGCTTTGCGAAAATTCGGCGCGCTAAAGCAGATAAAGGTTATGCGCATAGGAACACGTATACCGATTGTTGCTCCGCAAACCGTTGATTTGAGCGTTTGTGATGTGGTTCGAGAGCTCAAGCAACCGATTTATATAGGACTCAATTTTGAGCATCCGGATGAAATTACGGAAGAAACTGAACGCGTTTGCGAAGCGTTCAGGAAATCCGGCGCGATTTTGTTCAGTCAGTCGATATTTTTAAAAGGCGTTAACGATGATTACGATATTCTTTTCAAATTATTTACTCGTTTGATTGAGATTGGCGTGAAGCCATATTATATTTTCAGATGCGATCCTGTTGAAGGCGCTTTCCATTTTATGGCGGATTTTGAGAAGGAGATTGAAATTATGACGAAACTTCGTTCGAATTTGAGCGGCATGGCGTGCCCGATGTACGTGATTGATGTGCCTCAGGGCGCAGGCAAGATTCCGGTTCCGTTGAATTATTGGGATTTTGATAAAACTCATTATAAAGATTTTCACGGAGTGGATCAGAAAATCGTGCAGTTTGACATGAACAACGTAAAAGAAACGGTAAAAATTAAGGTTGCGAGAGGAAAGACGAGAGGCTAGAATCTGTATATGGATTTTTTCGCTGAACTTAAAAAACTTCACGAGCGCGAGCCGAAAAACGCGCTCACGAATGTTGATGCTACAAATAGCGAATACTGTTCTTATGGTTATAAAAACAAGAACTGCTATTTGATTTACGCCAGTGACTATAACGAGGATTCGATTAATTGTTATTTCATCTATTATCTAAAAGATTGCGCCGAGTGCGCTTATTGTTACAGGTGCGAGCTTTGTTTTGAATGTATAGATTGCGACAGTTGTTATAACTGCAATTACACAAAAGATTCAAAAAACAGTGCGGATTTGCAATACTGCGATGATTGTTTCACGTCTGATTCGTGTTTTGGGTGCGTTGGACTTCGGCAAAAACGTTATCATGTGTTTAATCAAGAGGTTGGCGATAAAGATGCGTATGTCGCCAAAGTGACAGAAATAAAGGCAAAAATGTCGCATGAGCAAATTCAGCAAAAAGTTCAGGAGCTTAGATATCAAACCCCAATTTTGTTTGTACATCAGGCTCAGAACGAGAATTCGACAGGGGATTATCTTTATAACTCGAAAAGTTCGTTTATGTGTTTTGATTCAAGACAAATGCATGATTGCATGTATATAAATAATGCGATTGATTGTAAAGATTGTATGGATTGTTCGAATTTTTATTTTAAGAATGAGCTTTGTTATGAAGTTGTGGCCGCAACCTATTTATATAACAGTAATTATTGTTATATGTGTTTTGAAAGTCGCGATCTGGAGTTTTGCGAAAATTGCTACAACTGCAATGATTGTTTCGGGTGCATTTATTTGAAGCATCGGAAGCATTGTATTTTAAACAAGGGATACACGTCGGAAGAATATGCCAAAAAAGTCGCGGAGATTAAGGCGGAGATAAAAGGCAAAGATCCGCATGAATATCTGCTTAAGCCCACTTATCCGTATGAAGATTCTTTGGCGGCTGCGTTCTGGCCGAAGAAATAACCTTGTTGCGCTTCAGTTTTGTTATATAATTATGGCGATACAACCTAACAAAATACTTTATGCCAGACGAAAAGAAGGTTTGCAAAACTTGCGCAAAGCCGTTTTTGATTATTGAACAGGAACAGGCGTTTTATAAGAAAAAGGATTTGCCGTGGCCGGAAAATTGCCCTGAGTGCAGGCAAAAACGCAGACTCAGTTTAAGAAATGAACGCAAACTCTATAAGAGGAAGTGTGATAAATGTCAGAAAGAGATTATCAGTACATATGCGCCGGATAGCAAATATATTGTTTATTGCCAGGAATGTTTTTGGAAGCATATCGGATAAGGTGTGTCCGTTTGATTTGTTGATTTTGATATTTATAGCGAATTATTGTATTATTTAGATAGATGTAATTTGGCGTTTTATGCCCATAAGTACTATAACCGAGGATGTTTTGCTGCTTGTAAAAGTGCCTCACGATAATCCCGAAGGTCCTTCGGTTTTTGAGGAAGTGTTGGATAATATCCATAATTTGATTAGAGGTTATAAAATCTCGCTTGAAATGCTTTCGTTAAATCAGCATGTTTATCTTTTTGTATGGTGCCCAAAAGCGATATATAGTTCCGTACAAGGTCAAATTTACGCGCATTATCCTTTTGCGGAAATAGATCTTGTGAGAGATTACGCGTCCACCAATATTTTCAACAGCGGAATGAAATTTGCCGGCGCGGAGCTGATGTATAATCTGAGTGATTTATATCCGATTAAAACGTATAAAGTTTTTGAAACGAGCTCGATTTCTTCCATTTTCTCCCTTTTGTCAAAAGCTCAATCCACGGAACAGGTTTGGGTTCAAATTATAATAGAAGCCGGGCCCGGCGAGGGTAAGCTTGGTTTTGGTAGAGCCGTAAGGCTCAGATTCACCGCGTTTTTGAATAAGTTCAGAATATCCAGATTTTTTAGAACAAAAAGCCGTGAGGTTATTACTAAAAAAGAGAGAGAAGCCGCGATTAAAAAGGCTGAAAAAGATAATTTTTTAACAACCATAAGACTTGCTTATTTTGCGCCTTCGGAAGTAACAGCGCATCAAAAACTTCAGGGGCTTGTGAAAACATATCTTCAATTTGACGAGCCTGATTTGAATTGTTTAAAAGTCGCTTATTACACAAAAAGTCCGTTATTTATTAAAAAATATATAAACCGCGATTTCGGCAAAGAAACTTTTTTGATTAATATAGAAGAGCTTGCGACAATTTACCATTATCCAAAAGGCGGAAAACATGAAGTTCCGAATCTTGTTTGTACGATCTCCAAAAAAGCCGAACCGCCGCTTGATTTGCCAAAAGGCGGCGCTGTTTCGGCAGCGGAGCTGAGCATGTTTGGCATGACTAATTTTCACAATCAATATATCAGATTCGGATTTAAACGCAAAGATAGGCGTTTGCATTTGTACGTTGTCGGGAAAAGCGGCGTCGGAAAAAGCAAGCTGTTGGAATTGTTGATTTTATCCGATATTATGGCCGGAAAGGGAGTCGGCGTTCTTGATCCTCACGGTGATCTCGTCGATAGTGTTCTCAGAAGAATACCGGAGAACAGAATCAATGACGTTGTTTATTTTAATCCATCGGATATTGAGTATCCGATCGGCTTTAATCCGATTGAATCCGTTGATCCGCTTTACAGACAGCATGTTGCGATGGGTTTTATTGAAATATTCAAGAAATTGTTTGGAAGCAATTGGACAGCTCGGGTCGAACATGTTTTGCGTTATACTATTTTGGCCTTGTTCGATTGTCCGAACTCCACGGTTTTTGGAATTTTGAAAATGTTGACTGATAAAAATTACAGGCAGTATGTTGTAGCGCGCGTTGATGATACGGTCGTCAAAAACTTTTGGGTGAATGAGTTCGCGGCGTGGAGCGAAAAATTTGATAATGAAGCCATTGTTCCGGTTTTGAACAAAGTCGGTCAGTTTATCGCGACACCGCTTGTTAGAAACATCGTGGGTCAGCCCGTGAACAAAATCAAAATGGATGAAATCATGAATCAAAACAAGATTTTGTTGATGAGCGTTTCAAAGGGAAATTTGTCGGAAGAGGTGAGTAATCTGCTCGGTTCCATGTTTATTACCGCGATTTATCAAGCCGCCATGAAAAGGTCCGCGATGCAGGAAGAACAGCGCAGAGATTTTTATTTGTACGTTGATGAGTTTCACAACTTTGCCACAAAAACATTTGAAGAAATTTTGTCCGAAGCACGCAAATATCGTCTTAATTTAACGATTTCCCATCAGCATATAGGACAATTGATACCGAGCATTAAAGCGAATGTGTTTGGGAACATTGGTTCGATTATCACATTTAGAGTTGGCGCGGATGACGCTTACATGATGGAAAAAGAATTTACTCCGGTGTTTAAAGCAAACGATATTATTAATCTTGCGGTGCGCGAATTTTATATAAAGATGATTGTTGACGGACATCTGCGCGATCCGTTTTCGGGAATCACGCTTGATGTGCCGCCAATATCGCAAGATCATTCCAAAAAAATTATAGATATATGCCGGAAAAAATACGCTTTGCCCAGAAAAGAAGTCGAAGCCACGATCGCAAAATTTGATAAAGACAGATTGGGCGGAAATGCGGGCGATACGCCCGCGGGCGCGAGCGGATTACCCGAGGATGAAAAGTTTACGGCGCCTGTGGTTTAACCGCGTTTTAGTCCTTTCAGTATGTTTTTTATGTTGTAAGGTTTTGTGACGTGTTCGATTTTGAAAATTTCGTCGAGTTTTTGTTTTGACAGAAGTTTTTCCGCGATGATAATTTCTTTAAGAGGTTTGCCGGTTAAAAGGGCCTTTTTAACGATTTCAGTAGTTTTTTGATAACCGATGTACGGATTTAATATTGTCGCGGCCGATAAACTTTTTTCAAACAGATGCCGACAGGCGCTCGCATTCGCCTTTATTCCTTTTACACAAAGATTTGTTGCCATTTGCAAGCCGTTCGCAAGCAATTCAAGCGACCATAAAATATCGAAAATAATCAGCGGAGTCGTGGTGTTTAATTCGAGAGCGCCCATTTGCGAAGCGATTGAAACCGTTTGTTCGTTCCCAATCACTTGAAGAGCGATCATCTGGAGACATTCGAGTATTGAAGCGTTGAGTTTGCCCGGCATTATCGATGAGCCCGGTTCAACTTCAGGAAGCGTTATTTCCGCAATTCCCGCGCGCGGCCCCATGTT
>CAZNCD010000031.1:0-9002 GCA_964571575.1 uncultured Candidatus Peribacteria bacterium | reverse complement strand
AAGATTATCGTTCTCGGATCTGGGGCGTATTGCATCGGCAGCTCTGTTGAGTTTGACTGGTGCTGTGTGAACGCGCTGAAGGCCGCGAAAAAGCAGGGCTATGAAACGATAATGATTAACTATAATCCGGAGACGGTTTCAACGGATTATGATATTTGCGACAAATTGTATTTTGACGAGTTGTCTTTTGAACGCGTGATGGATATTTATGAAGCGGAGAAAGCGAGCGGGATTATCATCTCAACGGGCGGGCAGATACCGAATAATCTGGCTCTGAAACTGCATAAAGCGGGCGTGAAGATTCTCGGAACGAGTCCTTTAAGCATTGATATCGCGGAGGATAGAAATAAATTTTCCGCAATATGCGATAAGCTTGGAATTGATCAACCGAAGTGGAAAAAACTTGCGGGAGTTTCTGAAACTGCGAAGTTTGCGGCGGAAGTTGGATATCCCGTGCTTGTACGGCCGAGCTATGTTTTATCCGGTGCGGCGATGAGCGTGGCGCATAATGAAAATTCTTTGAAGGCGTTTTTGAATAAGGCGGCGAGGATTAGTATGGATGCGCCGGTTGTTGTCAGCAAGTTTGAAGTCGGGGCGAAGGAAATTGAAATTGACGCCGTGGCGCATAACGGAAAACTGCTTATTTATGCGATAAACGAGCATATTGAAAACGCGGGCGTGCATAGCGGCGACGCGACGATTGTTCTGCCTCCGCAAAAACTTTACATAGAAACGATCAGGCGTGTGAAGGAAATCGCGAAAACTTTGGCGCATGAGCTGCAGATCACCGGGCCGTTTAATATTCAATTTCTCGCGAAAGAAAATCATATAAAAGTTATTGAATGCAACCTGCGTGCGAGCCGTAGTTTTCCATTCGCTTCCAAGGTTACTGGATATAATTTTATAGAAATCGCGGTGAGCTCCATGCTGGGCGATAAAAAATATTTGAATACTCGTTTTCAGACTCTGGATTTGGATTATGTGGCGGTTAAGGTGCCTCAATTTTCGTTTACACGTTTGAAAGGAGCGGATCCGGTGCTTGGCGTAGAAATGGCTTCCACAGGCGAAGTTGCGTGCTTTGGCGATGATTCAAAGGAGGCGTTTTTGAAAGGACTTATCGCGACGGGTTTCAAGATTCCGAAGAAAAATATTTTGGTGAGTATCGGGAAAGAGGAGGACAAATTTGAGTTTGTTCCGGTTGCGAAAAAGTTGATTGAGATGGGGTATAAGCTGTATGCGACGGAGGGAACGGCTGCATATTTTCGTGAGAACGAAATCGCGTGCGAGATGCTGCATAAAATTAAAGGCGGTACGCCGAATCTGCTTGATTATTTGAACGAGCGAAAGCTAGATTTGGTCATCAATATCCCGAAAAGCTACAGTCGCGACGAGGAAACCGCCGGCTATCTGATTCGCCGCCGCGCGATTGATTTGAATGTCCCGCTGATAACGAATTTGCAGATCGCGAAGATGGTGATGCAGTCGATTTTGGCTTTTAGAACGAATGGGGTTAAAATTAAAAGTTGGGGTGAGTATTTAAAAAATTAATGCCACCATCTGCTGTAAAAACAATTCGTGACGTAATCTACTGGCAATATGCAAAACTGATTTCAAAATCTGCTGGGTTTGGGATTAGTTCGCGTGCTTTTCAGATGGAACGATTCAAAAAATTGCAAAGCGGAGGAATAAAATGGTCAAGTACTGTTAGAGAATGGCTTATTGAACATGAAAAACCCGATGAATGTGTTTATTGCAAAAATAAAACAGATTTAACCGTTGAACACATTCTGCCCAAATCTTGCGGCGGTCCTGATATAACGGATAACACGATTTTGGTTTGCAAAAGTTGTAATTCAAAAAAGGGCGGCAAAAGACTATACGAATCATTTGGGTTATCTAAAAAAGACGAAATACCAAGAATTGCTGAGGGGAAATATCTTAAATTACTTTACGATTTACATGAAAAAGCTGGGACGCTGGATGTTGATATAGCGGTTTTGGACGGGGAAATGTGTTGTAGATGCGCAATAAAACAAAATTGCGTTAATGAATCAACTGTAGGAAAAATGACTGTATATTGTTTGGAGGGAATGTTTCGTGGTTGATAATCACATGTCAGAAAAAATTTAAGATTTTTTAATAAAAATTTCATATTTAATGTGCTATCTTATTGGTGAATAAAATGATTTTATGGAACTTTTAACTATAAAAGAAGCAAGCGCATTAGCAACTAGCTACGTCGGAAGAGATGTTACATTGTCTAATATCTCCTACCTTATCCAATATGGAAGATTGAGGAAAATTGGCGAAAATGGCTTTACGCAGGTTTTAAAGCAGGATTTAATAAGATATTTAGAATCTAGAAAAACACAACGTCAAGCTGCTTGGCAAAATAGGCTTGGGAAAGACCTTAATTGGGCTTTGTCTTTCGAACAATACAAAGAATCGGAAACAACTAAGCATGTTCATAGACTTCATCCTTATAAAGGCAAATTTATACCCCAGTTAGTAGAATATTTTTTGGATAATCATATTGATAAATTTAAAAAGAAATTTTACTTTCAAAAGGGAGACCTTGTTCTTGATCCGTTTTGCGGCAGTGGAACGCTGCTTGTACAAGCTTCTGAGCTCGGTATGAATGCGATTGGGATTGATATATCTACTTTCAATGCCTTAATAAGCAATGGGAAGATCAAAAAATACGATATTTCAGTTTTAAGACAAGAAATCCAAAAAATAACGAATGAACTGGACAAATATATCGTTAAATCAAATACTGTTGAATTTGAGCGTGAGTTATTGGAAAAATTATATCAATTCAATAATAAGTATTTCCCATCTCCCGAATATAGATACAGCCTTGAACAAGGCAAAATTAATGAATTTAAATATGGTTATGATAAGGAAAAACAATTTTTAGAAATTTATAAAAGTTTGATTAAAAAATATCAGATAAAATTAAAACAAGACAAGACTGATGGTTTTTTGGGAAAATGGTATATCGAACATGTAAGAAAAGAGATAGATTTTGCAGCTCAATTAATTGATAAAATAAAGGAACCAGATATAAGAAGTTTAATTAAAATTATTTTAAGCCGGACAATCCGTTCATGTCGCGCTACAACTCACTCAGATCTTGCTACATTAAAAGAGCCGGTTTTGTCTACGTATTACTGCGTTAAGCATGGGAAGATATGTAAACCGTTATTTTCAATTTTAAGCTGGTGGAAAAGATATGCTGTAGATACAATTTCCAGACTAAATGAATTTGATAAATTACGAACTAAAACCTCTCAAATGTGTTTAACGGGCGATTCAAAAACTATAGATATAATAAAAGAGCTGGAAAAGGAAAATAAGGAGCTTGCAAATTTAGCGAAATCTAAAAAAATAAAAGGAATTTTTTCTAGTCCACCTTACGTTGGATTGATTGATTATCACGAACAACATGCATATGCCTATGATTTATTTAAATTAGAGAGAAGGGATGGGCTAGAAATTGGGCCACTGTATAACGGTCAAGGTCAAATTGCTAGAAATTCTTATGTTAATGGCATTTCCGATGTACTGAATAATTGCAAAAAATATCTAGCTGAAGATTATGACGTTTTCCTTGTAGCCAATGATAAATATAATTTATATCCTACAATTGCAGAAAATTGTAGTATGCGAATAGTCGATAGATTTAAACGACCAGTTTTGAATAGAACAGAAAAGGACAAAGGGGTATATTCGGAGATAATATTTCATTTAAAATCAAAGTAAAATGGGATTAACAAATCGTCAAAAAGAAAACATTGAAATTGCATTAAAAAATGCTTTAAGAAATAAATTTCAAAATTATAAGCCGGAACCAGCTTATATGCCATTCCATACGGGGTTATTAGGAAAAGATAGATTGGCGTTGTACTCATTTATTCATTCGTTAAATACAAATTTTGGTACAAGTATTTTTGAACCCGTCACAATAGAGCTTGGCAAGGTGAGCTTTAAACGAGCTAAAACAAAAGCAAAGGCTGGCTTGGAAATAAGTGAATTTGCTCAAATTGAGATACAAAAAATAATGGATGATTTATCTATGGCTTCATCGATGCCAAATAAACCTCAAGAGATTGAAAAAATTAGACAAGTAGCTCAAAAAGGTGATATGCGAAAAGTGAAATTAACTCTAGTGGACATACTTTTAGAAAGTAAAACTGGTGAATTGTTTCTGTTTGATATAAAAACTGCAAAGCCTAATTCCGGCGAATTTAAAGGTTTTAAAAGAACACTGCTGGAATGGGTAGCCGCTGTTTTAGCTAATAATCCAAAAACTGATATAAAAACTATGATAGCTATACCCTACAATCCGTATGAACCGGAGCCATATAATTGATGGACCATGAGAGGTATGCTTGATTTAGATCAAGAACTAAAAGTAGCAAGTGAATTTTGGGATTTCGTAGGAGGGGAAGGCACATACGAAGATTTGTTAAATTGTTTTGAAAAAGTTGGAATTGAGTTAAGAGACGAAATAGATGATTATTTTAAAAGATTCAAATAATATTTCTGTGGGTTTATATCAATTGAAAATCTCTCTAAAACACGTAACTCCTCCAATATGGAGACGTTTTGTTGTTAAAGGAAGTATAAAATTTTATGATTTACATGCGGTTATTCAAGAAATAATGGGGTGGATGAATTCGCATTTGCATCAATTCATTATTAATGATGAATATTATGCGCCGACGTTTGAAGATATTGAACAAATTGGAATAAATTATAAAAGAATAAAATTGAATGATTTTATTTTCAAAGAGGGCCAAAAGTTTATTTATGAATATGATTTTGGCGATGGATGGGAACATATTTTAGTGCTGGAAAAAATCACGGATGATAACGCATATCCAAATACCCCTGTGTGTTTAAGTGGGAAAAGAAATTGTCCTCCTGAAGATTGCGGAGGAGTGGGAGGCTATGAAAATTTGTTAAAAACAATAAAAAACCCGAAAGATCCTGAATATGCGAATATGATTGAATGGCTTGGAGGAAAATTTGATTCTGAATTCATCAATATTGAGAGAATAAATGATTTCTTGAAACATATGTAAATAGAGAACCGTCCTCTACTCAATAATCCCCTGCGCCGCTTTCCTTAACTGCAACGGATCGTTATCAAGATCAACGTGGACGAATTTGTAAGCAACCTTTGCTGGCGCGCGGGATTGCTTGCTGCCACTTTGCACTGCATTCGCAGTGCCCGTCTTGCTTCGCAATTCGGCGTTAGAAGTAGCAGGAGATTATCCTGCGCTCTTTCAGAACAACCATTTCCGCTTCCTTGATATTATCGTCAAACCAGCGAAAGTCGTTCGTGAAATCAATTGCTTCGGTTTTTAGAGTGTCCCAGTTAGTTGGTTGGATTTTCATGGCATAGAGCAGAGCATTTGAGGAGATTTTGCCCTTCAGATGCGCGATAACAGGCTCAGCGTCGCCTTTGCAATAAGTCGTGAGCCAAAAGCATTTGTGCTCGGTGGTCACGTATTCAAGAAACTCATCAAGGAACTCCGCGGGCTTGTCGCTGTGCGTGAGGAGGGTGCCGGTGACATCAAGGTAGATGTGCATGAGGAAACTATATCACGCTGGAGCGCGAGGGTGGGGACGAGGGTGAAGCTCTAAGTGCTCTAATCATTAGGGAAGGACTAAGAACTAAGTTCTAAGGGCGAAGAGGGGAGGGTTTCCCGTCAGAAGCTTGCGATTTCAACTGGTTACATTTTGTAACCGGTTCACTTCATCCCTTAACTAAGCGATTTTTCGAGGCTTTCCTAGACAGATAGTTAGATTGTAAAGTAATTGTCAACCAATCACGTTTTAATTGTAAACCTCCTCAATGTTACGCATTTCAACTGTACGATTTTTTCGTACACTTCAACCGTCCCAATCTATGGGACGCTCCTAGGAGTTAAACTTTTCTTAAATTATGCCTGCTTTTGCTTGCCACAAAACTATGCCGGGTATAACATTTATATACTTTAACAAGCTAATCGATGAAAATAGAAAAAAAATATGCAGGCAAATGGATAGCTGTAAAAAACAATCAAGTCATTGAAAGCGGTGATACCTTAACTAAATTGACAAAGAAAGTTGAGAATAGAAAAGATCAAAAAAGCTTACGCTTCACTTTGATCCCAAGCGGTTTTATAGCTGGTAGAATATGATCGTTTTCCCTTATATTGAGTTTTTGGGCTTGGCTGAGGAAAGGATTTTTCGCCCTATGATTCCGATGACCTTTAGGGCTAATGGAAAAGAATTTAAAACGTATTCACTGATTGATTCCGGGTCAGATTATAACGTTTTACCTATTGAAATAGCCGGTGTACTTAAACTTAAAATTTCAGATCAACCTCGTTATTCTATTTTAGGCGCGGGCGGCAACAGTTTTACGATATATAAATCTCCCGTTGAAGTGGAACACAGCCTGCAAAAATGTGGTTTCAGGGATGTAAAATGGAAATCCTTCGTGTATTTTGCTGAATCAGGAAGCACCATTCTTCTTGGCCAAAATGGTTTTTTGAATAGGCTTAAAGTCGTGCTGAACGGCAAGAATAAGAAAGTTGAAATTGTGCCGTGAAGCGAAAGCGAGAATCTTTTGTCAAGTTGGCTTATGGAAGCCGTTTTTAAGAGCCTCCCGCTTGCGCCGGCGCAAGCGTAAATTGAGTTTTAGGCAAAATTTATGTGTTGTAATTTATATGTCTTCGCTACCGCAAAAATAATAAAAAGTTTGTATACATTCATAAACCAAATAGATACAAACTATGCCACTTTGTATACATTGAGTTAAGAGCGACGATTCTTCTTATTCAATTTCTTTATTTTCGCTTCAGCCAGCAAATTCTTGGCGTTTTGCGTACCTCAATACTTTTGAGTCTTTGATTTATCCACTCCTTGGAATAGCCTTTTTACAAATATGTTTTCATGGCCCGGTCAAAAGAAAGTCCCGGATTTTCGGTTTCTTCAATGCGTTCATAGCCGACTTTGGCAAGCCAGAGCTTTATAGGTTCAACTTTTGGACTTGGGGCGGATTGAATAAGGCGCAAAAGCGTTTCGACGTCGGCGACATCTGTAAGGTACTTCTTCCCATCAGAAGCCATCAATTTCAGTTGGTCACATTTTGTGACGACCTCATTTCCTTCTTCTTTTAATCTGTTTTTTAATGTTGTCCAATAACTTTGAGCTTTTTTGTGTTCGTATTGATCTGTTAATACAGCAATAATATCAACTACGGAGAAATACCAAAGCTCTTTATCGACATCCCAATGGCGGCGAACTTGTTTTTGATTAAACAAAACAATTGAGGCTTTTTTGGAAAAAGGGGTTTGGAAGATAGGTGATTATATAAAATAGGATTTTGTAAATAGAGAACCGTCCCCTATAATGATTTCATGCGCCGAAACACAATTTTATTTGGCTTTACCAGCTTCTTTGCGGACATAGCGGGGGAAATGCTGATTCCACTTCTTCCGGGGTTTTTGAAAAATACTTTGGGGCTGAGCACGCTTTTGATTGGCGTGATTGAGGGCGCGGCGGATTCGATTTCATCGTTTATGAAAATTGTTTCGGGGCAGGTGAGTGATTACTTTAAGCGCAGAAAAATTTTTGTGATGTTGGGATATTTTATCGCGGCACTTGGAAAACCACTTCTGGCCGTGGCGAATTCTTTTGGCGTGGCGATTGGGGCTCGGTTGTTGGATAGAACAGGGAAAGGCGTTCGGGAAGCGCCGAGGGATGCACTCTTGGCGGGAGATACGGGAACGGGGGAGCGCGGCGCGGCATTCGGCTTCTTGAAATCTCTGGACACCCTGGGCGCGATTGTTGGGAATTTGCTAGCGTTTCTTTTTGTTTATCTGGCGTTCAATGTGAGAGAAATTTTTTGGATAGCGTTTATTCCGGGACTGATTGCAGTCGCGGTTGTGAGCTTTGTGAAAGAAAAAGACGTGCCGGAGCAAATTGCAAAGGTAAAAATAAAAGATGTTTTTAATTATAAACAATGGCGAGGAATGTTTCAGCCGAAGTTCTGGAAATTTATTTTGGTGATCGGAATTTTCAGTTTGGCTCGCGTTGGCACGGCATTTTTGTTGCTTCGAGCCGGAGCGATTATCGGCGTGAATAATGCGCTTATTCCGGTTTTGTATCTGCTTTATAATATTGTTTTTGCGATGTCGGCGTGGCCTGTTGGAAAGCTTGCGGACAGATTCAGCAAAAGGAGATTTATTTATTGGGGAATGATTATTTTTGCGCTGATGTGTTTTGGTTTTATTTTCGCGAGCACGGTTTTTGAGGTGGCGGTTTTGTTTGTTATGTATGGGCTTTTTTCGGCATTTACGGAGGGAAATTCACGCGCATTTGTTTCAAATGTCACGGGGGATTCGCATCGAGCAACCGCGCTTGGAATTTTGCATGCGACTGAAGGGTTGTTACTTTTGCCGGGCGGTGTGATTGCAGGCGCGCTTTGGTTTTTTGGTGACGGGATCGGAACTTTTGTGTATAGTTCTATTTTGACGATGGTTGCTGCGATTTTATTTTTTATTTTATTCTTTGAGAGAAGGCGGCAAAATATATAATTTTTGTTGATTTGTTTTGCTATTGACAATTGGTATAATTGTATTATACTAAAGCCCTTTATACTATAAATATACCAAATAATACGGGCCAAGAACCGGACGAACATATAACAGCTGATTATTGTGAAGCTATAGCGGTTGCTGCTAAACCGGAATCTGACGCTAACGCCGTTGTGGTCATTCAATCCTCTTCGGGCAAAGCAGCTGATGTTGTTGCCGAAGAGAGTACTCCTGAAGGTGTTTTTTTAAATAAGCTTAAGGCCGCGAAAGATGGGATTTTGGTTATGTCGAGAGATGATAAAAGTCTGCTTTTGAGATTATCGCAGATTGATAGCGGGCAAGATCTTATGAGCTTATCGTGGAGCAATAGTAGGCGAGATTTTATAGCAGCTCTAATTGAGCAAT
>CAZNCD010000030.1:4262-9574 GCA_964571575.1 uncultured Candidatus Peribacteria bacterium | reverse complement strand
GATCGGCATTTGTTAAGTTGTTGCCCGTATATTAAAATCGCCGAAAATTGATATCTTAACCCGGAAATTAAATTATCCAATTCGTATAAATCTTCAGGGGAAAGTTCGTCTTTCAAATTGGCAAACGCAAAATCAACATCCTCGCATAATATCAAATGTTTGTCGCCCAATTCATCCAAGCCCAATTCATCCAACGCGAGATCGGATAAAAATTTCGATAAAAAACGATTGTTGCCAGAACAAATTTTTGCAATTTCAATGGCGCGTCTGACGCAATCCAAGGTTTTAGGATCGGAATTTTTAATCGCTCCGACTTTAATATAATTTAAATCTAAAGCCATTTTATGAATTTTAGGGTAAGATTATATGTGGAAGAATATAAAAACGTAACCATTGTATAAAAAGATCAATGCTATTTTAAAAAAGCCAAATCCTTTGATTGTCATTCTTGGTCCGACCGCTTCGGACAAAACCGCTTTATCGCTCAATTTGGCCAAAAAATACAATTGTGAAATTATTTCCGCGGATTCGCGCCAGATTTATAAATATATGAACATAAGCACGGACAAGATTTCACGCAGGCAAATGCGGGGGATTCGCCATCATTTAATAAATTTTATTGAGCCTGATCGAATTTATACTGTTGCGGAGTGGAAAAGAGACGCGCTTAAAACCATGGACAACATATATAAGCGCAAAAAAATCCCCATGATTGTGGGCGGAACAGGCCTTTATATAAATTCGATTATTTATGATTACGATATTCCGCTTATTCCGCCGCAAATGAATTTTCGCCGTCGCCTCGAAGCGCTCGCTAAAAAATACGGAGTACCTTATATATATAAAAAACTTCAAAAAATCGATCCGCAAGCTGCGGTGAAAATTCTGCCGAACAATATACGCTATATTATTCGAGCGCTTGAAATAAACAAATTTGGCAAATCAAACAAAATCGACCGCCGCTCCCGCCGCGTTCGTCCAAATACAATTTTAATCGGCATTAAACATCCGCGCGAAGAATTATACCGCCGCATTGATATGCGCGTTGACAAGCAGGTGGAGTGCGGACTTTTTGAGGAAACCGCAAAACTTGCAAAAAAATATGATTCGACACTTCCTTCAATGACCGCGATCGGCTGCAAGGAGATTTTACCTTATTTAAAAGGAGAAAAATCGCTTGCGGAAACCGTCCAGCGCCTCAAATACAACACGCATAACTACGCGCGGCGGCAAATCGCGTGGTTTAAGAGAGAGAAAAAAATCATTTGGCTGAAGCCGGGGGAATTAGATAAAATATTATCCACATGCCGGACGAATTCAAAAAATTAGTTGATCTCGCGGCGCGTCTTCGTTCCAAAAACGGCTGTCCGTGGGATAAAAAACAAACAATCAATTCTATGCTGGAGCATTTTTTGGAAGAAGCGAATGAGGTCAAAGTTGCGATGAAAAAGCGCGATTACAAAAACTTAAAAGAGGAATTGGGCGATTTAATTTTCACGATGCTTATGATTTCACAAATCGCTCGTGAACGCCGCCTCTTTAACATCAATCAAGTTTTGCGCGATATAAATAAGAAAATCCGGCGCCGCCATACTTGGGTTTTTGGCAAATACAAGGCGCGTAGCGCGGAGCACGCTTTAAAAATGTGGCGCGCGAATAAGAAACGCGAGAAATCACAAAAATGTAAATAGAGAACCGTCCCCTATGAAATGGCACATCAAAAACACGAACAAGAATCAAACTCTTTTGGAAAAACTGCTTGCCAATCGCGGTCTTCGCGATCATCGCGCAATCAATAATTTTCTGAATCCATCGCTTAAAAATTTATACAATCCGCTTTTGCTTGGGGACATGGCCCGCGCGATTGAGCGCATAAAACAGGCAATCGCAGAGAACGAGCGCATAATTGTTTACGGCGATTATGACGTCGACGGCATCACTTCAACCGCGATTGTTTTCCGCGCTTTAACACGGCTCAAAGCGAATGTTTCGTACCGCCTTCCGCACAGAATAGAAGACGGCTACGGATTGAACGAAAAATTTATCCGTGAATTCGCGTCGCTCAGCGTCAAACTCGTTATTACGGTTGATTGCGGGATTTCCTGCGCAAAAGAAATTTCACTCGCGCGTTCGTTTGGAATAGACGTGATTATCACGGACCATCACACAATTCCAAAAAATCCGCCGCAGGACGCATACGCGATTTTACATCCCCGTTATAAAAACTCGCTTTATCCTTTTAAAGATTTAACCGGCGCGGGAGTCGCTTTAAAACTCGCTTACGCTTTGCTTGGAGATTCGGCGCATGAATTTATGGATCTTGCGGCGCTCGGAACAATCGCGGATATCGCGCCCTTGATCGACGAAAACAGACTAATCGTCAAACAAGGTCTGGAAATGCTCCAAAATCCGAAGTGGCACGGGTTGAAGCATTTAAAACATTATGCGGGCATCCAACCGGACGATAAAATCGACACCCATTCAATTGAATATCGTATTGCGCCGAGAATCAACGCCGCAGGCAGAATCAGTCATCCTTATTATGCCTTGCAGCTTCTTTTGCAAGATGATGGAAGCAAACGCTCGGATGGTCTTGCAAAAAGTCTCGATCAATTTAATACGCGCAGACAATCGATCACGGGAAAAGCGTTCGCGGAAGCCGAAGAAGTTTTCGCGCATATGACGCCGTCCGTCCTCGCGCCGCAAAAAATTCTCATCGCGCACAATCCAAACTGGCACAGCGGAATAATCGGTTTGATTGCGGGAAAACTCGCGGATAAATATAAGCTTCCGGCTGTGATAATGAATGATGCGAATAATCATGTTGTGGGTTCATGCCGCAGTCCGGAATACTTTAATATAATGGATGCCGTAACAAGCGCTTCCAAATATCTTGAGCATTTTGGCGGACACGCGGCGGCGGCCGGATTTACTTTAAAAAAAGAAAATCTCAATAAATTTATCACCGCGTTAAAATCCTACGCAAAAAAAATCACGCCGCCGGACGCCGCACAATCGATCGAAATCGATGCGGAAATTTCGCAGCGGGAAATAACTTTTGAAACATTGGAATTGATTCAGCAATTTGAACCTTTTGGAACGGGAAATCCGGAACCGGTGTTTTTGCTGAAAAACGCAGCGCCGCAAAATATAAAAACAGTCGGTAAAAATAAAGATCATTTAAAATTCGCACTCTCACGGAACGCGCAGGTCCCGCGCGCAAAACCCTCCGCGCCGATTACGCGTTTTTCCGCGAGGTCGATTGCGCATTTTTCCTCCGCGCCGATTGAGGCGATCGGTTTTCGTCTCGGCGAATTCGCGCCAAAAATCGCAAAAGCCCGTTTGCTGGACATTGTTTTTAATCTGCAAAAAAATACTTTCAACGGAAGAACCGCGCTCCAAATAAATGTTATTGACTTGAAAGTGGCTTAAACGTCGCTTTATATCCCCAAAGCGGAATACTTTTGTAAGTTTCGGGGACACTTTCAAAAGAAGCGGTTGTAATTAAACTGTATCTTTTTAAAATCTCATTTGGCATAGCGGTTTTTAAAATACGTTCCCATAAAGAAGTGGGATCATAAACCCCTTTATTTTTATGCAATATATTTCCAACAAACAAAGCCGTAATCGCGGGAATTTCGATAACTACAGGGTTGCCTTCATACAAAGCCACAGAAGCTCTATCTAAAAGTATACCTAGATCGAATTCCCCTTCATTTGCATTGAATTTCGCAAAAACAACTTCCTGACCATTTATTCTGGCGGATGGAATATCAACGCGACCGGCATTTATTGCGGCATTAAGATTCGCAAACATTGTCATAACGGGGCTGAGTATAGGCGGCAGGCTATCTTCCGCTTCATCCCTCCTTTCTTTAGACGACATTTGAGTTTAGTTAAATTACAGTTTATTATTATACAAATGATTTTATAAATGTCAAGTCTACGCACACATAAGCTGGAATTATCTATTGTTTTTTGCTAATATCTCTTCCTTATCTATCATTGCCACGGCGCCTAGACAGTCCTTGACTAACTAACCAATTTATAGTATTATATAAAGATATAATTTTATCAATAAGCCGCCCCGAGCGTTAGGAGCGCAGATCCATAAAAAATCCACATGCCGTCGGACTCAATCAAAAAACAAATCGTCGAACTTATAAAACAGAGCAATAGAATTCTGATAATGCCTTCTTCTCCGCCCGATGGGGATTCGCTCGGAAGCGCGCTCGCGTTTTATTTGATATTAAAAAAACTCGATAAAGAAGCCACGGTTGTGGCTATGGATCCGATTCCGGAAGTTTATAAATTTCTTCCTTCAATCGGCGTTATCGGTGAAAAAGTCGCCGCGTCAAAAGATTTTATAATCGTGGTTGATTGCAGCAAAACAAAAATCACGAACATAAAAAGTTTTATAGAAGACGATAAAGCCAACATTATAATTTCGCCCAAGGGAGGCCGTTTTTCAAGCAAAAATATTTCATTCAATTACGGTCCGGAAAAATATGATTTGGTTATTACGGTTGATACGGCCGCGGTTGAGCAGCTCGGTTATCTTTATGAAGACAACATCGATATGTTCAATGAATTGCCGGTTATAAACATCGACCACCACATTTCAAATGAACAATTCGGCAGAATAAATTATGTTGATTACATGTCGTCTTCAACAACGGAAATTTTGATTCCTATTATTGAAGAACTGGAAAAACAAACCAACAAAGTTTTACTTGATGACGATATCGCGACGCTTTTGCTTACGGGAATAATCACCGATACGGGCAGTTTTCAGAACGCAAACACAACCCCAAAATCTTTCGACTGGGCCGCGTATCTTGTTTCAAAGGGCGGACGTCAGCAGGAAATAATCCAGAAAATTTATAAGACAAAACCGCTCAGCACTCTTAAACTTTGGGGCAGAGTATTGAGCAAAATTCAGATAGACGAAAAATATAAATTCGTTTGGTCCGCTGTAACGCAGAAAGATTTTAAAGACACCGGAAGCGATGAAGAAGGGATCGGAGAAATCATCGATGATTTGCTTTCAAACGCGCCGGGCGCGGAAGTTGTTTTGCTTCTTAAAGAAAAATCCGGAGGCGTTATTTCCGGAAGCATCAGAACAACCAATCCTTCAATAGACGCGAACGAAGTCGCGGCTTTGTTTGGAGGAGGGGGCCATACGCGTGCAGCCGGTTTTAAAATCAAAAGCACGGATTTTGAGAAAGTTTACGCTTATGTGATTGAAAAAATCAAAGAATATCAAATGAACAGACTTAATATTCAAGAAGAACTGGATGATGATCCGGAGC
>CAZNCD010000030.1:0-4162 GCA_964571575.1 uncultured Candidatus Peribacteria bacterium | reverse complement strand
CCGACCCGAAATACAGATTTGAAGAATAACGGTCCTCTCCGAATAGGTCGCGTTGCGCGGCAATTGCGCGCCGTCGCCAAAATTTCACAAGTTTTCCATCACCGATCCCTCTATGTCAAAATTCCCATAAACATTTGTTACATCTTCGTTTTCTTCAAGAACATCCATCAAATTAAGAATCTTGCGGGCTTTTTCCGCATCCATGATTCTTACAATATTCGTCGGAACAAAAGTTAACTCCGCGCCGGAAATTTTTAGTCCGGCTTCCTCAAGATTTTTTTTCACCTGCGTTAATTGATTCGGTTCCGTATAAACTTCAATTGTTTCGCCGTCGATTTTAACGTCGCTCGCGCCCGCGTCAATCGCCATAAGTTCGATTTCCTCCGGATTTTTTCCCGTCGCATCAATTGTTATATATCCGGCTTGTTTAAACATCCATCCAACGCTTCCCGCGGAACCAATGTGTCCGCCGTGTTTTTCCAAAATTGTTTTCACGGAATTTATGGTGCGATTTTTGTTGTCGGTAACGGTTTGTATATAAAAAGCGATATTTTCAGGACCGAATCCTTCATACATCGCTTCTTCCATCACCGCGCCGTCTTTCAATTCGCCGATGCCTTTTTTAATCGCGCGTTCGATGTTCGCGTTCGGCATATTGCAGTCCGCTCTGGCTTTGTCTATAGCCTGTTTAAGCGATGGGTTCATATTGATATCGCCGCCGTTTTTTCTCGCGGCAATCTCAATCAAACGACTGTATCTGGAAAACATCGCGCCTTTTTTAACATCAGCCGCTCCTTTTTTATGTTTGATCTGTTTCCATTTTGAATGACCGGACATAGGCGTATATTATAAAACTCAAAAGTTAAAACTCAAAGCTCAAAACTAAAATTTTGCAGATCCGCTTTTCTTACAGAACGATAAATACTCGCTTTTTGCATCAACGCATACGAAAGTCGATTTTCAAAACCAACAACCTCAACTTTTTTATTTTTTCTTACAATCATTTCAATCGCAGGAGCAAGATCTCCGTCAGAAGTTATCAATATCGCAGTGTCGTATTTATTTTCATAAGCATTTTCAACCATATCAATTGCTATTTTTACATCAACGCCTTTTTCAATAAATACATTGCCGATTTTTAGAAGTTGACCTTTTATTATATAGAACCCCATTTTTTTAAGTTTTTCGAACAATATCCGTTGATGTCTGCGCAGCCTCATGCTTTTATCGTCATTCGGGGAAGATCTGATCTCTCCGATATAATACCTTATTTCTTGTAATTTCCTGTTTCCGACAAATGATCTTGCAAAACCGTCAAAATCGAATTTCATTTCAGCGCAATCGTTATTTTTAAGACTGTTATATAAATTTGACCCATCTATATAAACACAAATGCGTTCTGAATTATTCATAATTGATACATAAAAAACCCCGCTGGCGCCATAAGGCGGCATACGGGGGGGGTTAAGCAATGTAGAATTTCTACGATTTCAGTATACGCGGCCATAAAAATCTTGTCAAACAAAATTCGTCAAACACAAGCGCTATTTTAGACGCAACACATTAAATTTTTCTAACAAAAAGTTAACATTTTTGTGACCAGGCCCTAAACAAAAAACTCTTAAATCGCTTTCGCAACCGCCTTATGCGCTTTCATATCAAACGGTTCCGGAATTATTTTCTCGGCTGTCGGATTTTTCACGCAATCAGCCAACGCTTCAGCCGCGTGAATAAACATATCGTTCGTAAACTTTTTTATGCCTTTATCAAGCGCGCCCCTGAAAATTCCCGGAAAACCGAGAACATTGTTTATTTGATTGGGATAATCGCTGCGTCCGGTCGCAATAATATACGCTCCCGCCGCGCGCGCGTCTTCCGGCAAAATTTCCGGATCCGGATTCGCCATCGCAAAAACAATGGCATCGGCATCCATCTTTTTTATCATTTCCTTTGTGACAATCCCGCCCTTGGATACGCCGATAAACACATTCGTGCCGTAAAGCGCGTCAGATAAATTACCATAAACCATTTTTGGATTTGTAAGCTTTGCGATGCGGATTTTTTCTTCGTCCATGTGCTCGCGTCCTTCATAAATAATTCCGCGAGTGTCCGTTATCAAAATATTTTTCACGCCAAAATCATGCAATAATTCCGCGATGGTCAAACCGGCCGCGCCCGCCCCGCATACAACAACCCGCGCCCGCTTCAAATCTTTGTCCAACACGCGATGCGCGTTTATCAAACCCGCAAGCGAAACAATCGCTGTTCCGTGCTGGTCATCGTGAAAAACCGGAATATCAAGCTCATTGACAAGCGTCCGCTCGATTTCAAAACAATGCGGTGCGCCGATATCTTCCAAATTTATTCCGCCAAAACCAACTGAAATGGCTTTCACGATTTTTATAAACTTTTTCGGATCGCGCTCATCAATGCAAATCGGATACGCGTCAACCCCGCCGAATTGTTTAAACAACATGCATTTCCCTTCCATCACGGGAAGAGCGGCGGCAGGCCCGATATTCCCCAAGCCAAGCACGGCGGTTCCGTCGGTAATCACCGCGACGCTGTTCCGTTTAATCGTATACTTATATATATCAGCCGACCGCTTCACTATTTGTCGGCACGCTTCAGCCACGCCCGGTGTATAAACTAGACTCAAATCATTTTTATTGCGAATTTTCGTACGGAGCTTGATTTCAATTTTTCCGCGCAACTTTTTGTGGAGAGAAAGGGATTTTTGGTAAACGTTTTGCATAAACACAATTTAACAGATTTACATAAAACACGCCAAACACAAAAAGATTTTATTTTTTAAATCTCAATATTTTTTTTACATCTTTCATTACTGGTGCAAAATCTGGATTTCCTATTATTTTAAAACCATAATTTGGATTCGCATACAACAGATTTTTAATATAATAAACGGCTTTCTTGTAATCTCCCAATTTCACACAGCAAAGAGCAAGGTCATACCAAACTTCCAAATTTGTTATATCCAATCCTATCGCCGCATCGAGGAGGTCTTTTGCTTGTTGATAATTTTTCTGAAATATTTCAATGTTTGCCATATGCATCAAATAATATGCCTGCGATCTTGGTTCATTCGGCGAGTATCGTACAGCCGTATTAAAATAATCCATCGCCCCATGAGTATCAAAAACGTTTAAATGTATTAATCCCAATGAAAAATAATCTCTGCTTTCTGACGGATTTATATCCAAGCTACGTTTATACATTTTTAATGCAGCTTGCATATCGCCTGCTATACGGCAATTTTCAGCTATTATCCACGCTTCATATGCCGCAGTTTGCGCGGGGCTGCGCAATACTTCCAAAATTTGTTTCCGCACCCACGTCTGCTCTCTATGAACCCATAGAAATATGTCACGGAATTCACTCAAAGCGTCCACTATCGCCATTCTTGTTGCCACAAGTTCATCGCCAATATGGTTTATTCCAGTACCTAATTCGCCCAAAAGCTTGCAAAGTGCGTCTTCCAAATGAATCAAATCATACCTAACGCTAATTACTCCCTGATTAATACTAGCCAAAGATCGATTTGCCATATCAACCCCAGTGTTTATCAAATCCAATTCATCAACGGTATCGGCCAACAATTCAGTTTGAACCTTCGCGTTTTCCAAAATAAGCTGACCTTGTGTCCCAAGCCCGATTACACCTCTATCGATACCAGCCAAAGATCGATTTGTAGTGCCAATTCCAATATTTACCAAGCCTAGTTCATCAACAGCTTCACTTAAATATCGCAAAGCCAAAGCTCTTTGTTTCACAGCGATACGACCTCCTCTATCTAAATTATCCAACAATTCAGTTTGAACCTTTGCGTTTTCCAAAATAAGCTGACCTTGTGCTCCGAGTCCTTCTACACTTTGAGCAACTTCTCCTTGAGAATCAATCAAATCTCTAAATTGAGGCGCTAAATTAGCAGCAACGTCTGGTACGTCAACGTGGATTTCAGGTCTCATCATAATGCTCGGAGACTGCGGTGCTTCGTATCTTTGCAAAGGCAACCTGCTCTTTAAAAGCTCCAGCTGATCGCGCAATAATCTTGTTTGTTGCTCCTCAACACTTACACCAAGAGGCCTGTCTACCATTCCGCTTTCCTTTTCTCCCATATTACTTTATCGTTAGGGGAAAATTA
>CAZNCD010000029.1:0-9989 GCA_964571575.1 uncultured Candidatus Peribacteria bacterium | reverse complement strand
AATGAAAGTTCTCCGAAAAAAAGTTGCGCAGATGCAATCGGCCGCGCATATTGCTGCGGAGAAAGGACATGTTCGCGACCCGGCGCTTGAAACAGCACTTGAAGACGCGGAGCAATTGCGCACCGAAATCCAGAGAGGTCAGGAGAAATTTTTTCAGTTTGCTCTTTATTTTACGGTTTACGCGGATGATGAATCAAAATTGAAAAAAATCGCGAAGCAGCTTGAGAGTTTGCTTGGCGGAAAATTGATTTTAACAAAACGCGCGCAGGTTAGGGCGGAGCAGGCGTTTACATCATGTTTGCCTTTCTGTCTCGATGAAATAGATGAAGTTCGCAATATGAATACATCGCCGCTTGCGAGTACGTTTCCGTTTATTTCAACAAGTCTTACATCCGATAACGGAATTTTGTACGGCATAAATCGTCATAACGATTCCCTCATTATTTTCGACAGATTTTCTCTTGAAAACGCGAATTCCGTTGTGTTTGCAAAGTCCGGCGCGGGTAAATCTTACGCTGTAAAACTTGAACTTTTAAGACTTATGATGCTTGGCGTTGATGTGCTGGTGATTGATCCGGAAAATGAATATGAGGCGCTTAGTCAAACGGTTGGCGGAAGTTATCTAAAATTATCGCTTAATTCCGATAGACGCATTAATCCTTTTGATTTGCCGCCGCCAATGCTTGACGAAGATGTCCAGCCCGGAGATATTTTAAGACAAAATGTCATAAGCCTTTTAGGTTTATTAAAAATTATGCTTGGAAATCTTACGCCGGAAGAAGAGGGGATTTTGGATAAAGCGCTTATTAATGTTTACGCGTTGAAAGGAATCACGATGGAATTGATTGATCCATCAAAAACCGAACCTCCGACAATGGAAGATTTGTATTCAACGCTTAGTTCAACGGAAGGCGCGCAGGGTATATGTCAGAGACTGCAAAAATACACGACCGGCACATACGGCGGGATATTTAATAAACCGACGAATATTGATTTAACGACAGGCATGATGGTTTTTTGCATAAGGGACTTGGATGATGCTTTGCGTCCGATTGCAATGTACATAATTTTGAATTACATATGGGCCAAAATCCGGCGCGAAATGAAAAAAAGAGTTCTTGTCATTGATGAAGCGTGGTCAATGATGCAGCATGAAGATTCCGCGAGATATTTGCTTGGGCTTGTGAAGCGCGCGAGAAAATATTGGCTTGGCATAACGACCATTACGCAGGATGTTGAAGACTTTATGAAGAGTGAATACGGCAAACCGATTATTACAAACTCGTCTTTGCAGTTATTGCTTAAACAGGCGCCGGCCGCGGTTGATATTCTCGGCGCGACATTTAATTTAACGGAAGGGGAGAAATACATACTTCTTAACAGCGGCGTTGGCCAGGGTTTGTTCTTTGCCGGACAAAAACATGCCGCTATACAAGTTATCGCTTCGTACGGAGAAGATAAAATTGTTACGACAAACCCGGAACAGTTGCTTAAGGCGAAAAATTTGCTTAAAGGGGCCGTTTCTTAAGGGGAGGCAACCCGAATTTTAAAGATTGGAATTTAGTAAGTCGATTGCTTTTTGCAGTTGCGTATCGGTTCCGCTCGGACCTTCATCGACTTCGTAATCCGGTTTTAAAGGATTTGTCGGCGTCAGCCAGTTTCCTTTTGGCGTAAGCCATTTTGCGATTGACAATTTAAGTGCGGATCCGTCGTCGTAATTTATCAGTTCTTGAACGGTTCCTTTTCCAAAACTCGGTTTTCCGACCAATTTTCCCTTGCTTTGTTCTCTTATTGCTCCGGCCATTATTTCCGACGCTGACGCGGATCCTTTATTTATAAGTACGTATATTGGATATTGCGAGAGTTCGGCGGGTCCTTTTGATATATAAGGTATTTTGATTTCATCCGACAGTTCCATATTCATTGAAAGCAGGTTTGACGGAATAAAGTGATTTAAAACCGATATAGCCGCATTCAAAAATCCGCCGGGATTGTTTCTCAAGTCGATAATAAAACCTTTCGCGTTGTTTTTTATTGCTTGATCCATCGCGTCTTCAAATTCTTTTGGCGTGTTGTTTGTGAAATTGATTAATTCAATGTACGCGATTTGACCCGGTTTCGCTTCGTAAAAAACCGAACTTAGTTTTATATGCGCGCGTTGTATTGAAAAATCAATTTTTTCAACGTTGCGGATTACGGTAATTTTTACCGTGCTGCCTGTTGGTCCTTGAATCATATTTACGACATCGTCCAAAGTTTTTTCACTTATGGATTTATCATCAATTTTATCTATAATATCGCCGGGTTTTATTCCGGCGGCTTCGGCCGGCGTATTTTTTAAAGGAGTTATTATCACCACTTTTCCATTAAGCATTTCTATTGAAATGCCGATTCCGTCAAATTCTCCGGTTAATGATTTATTGAATGAAGTCGCTTTTGCCGGCTCCTGAAAAGTGCTGTATTCATCTTTGAGTTTTTCCACCATTCCTTTTATCGCTCCATAAGTGATTCCATCAATGCTTACGTTATTTTTTTCTATAAACTTGGTGTTTATTTTTTGCAATACATCCATCAAAATTTTAAATTTTTCGCTGTTAAGGAATTTTTTTCCCGTTTCGGTTGTTGGTATCGATACGACTGTTCCCGGTACGATTTGTATTGTGACGCCTGTTGGTTGTGCAGTCTGCGGTTGCTCGGTCTGCAAATCGCCTTTGTTGATAAATTCATAAATCAAATAAGCCGCTTCCGCGCGGGATATGTGTTTGTTCGGCGCGAACATCCTTTCATTTTTAAAAAGTCCGTAATTCGCCGCGGCGACCGTGAATTTTGCGACCTGCGAATATCGGCTTACATCATTAAATTTTATATCACTTTTTGTTATTTTCGACGGAATGTTTATTTTATTTGCGAGGAGTAAAACTTTTAACGCTTCCGCTTTTGAAATTTGTTCGTTTGGATTGAAATTTTGTCCGGTTCCCGAAACCTCTATGATACCCAGATCAATCGCTTTTCTTATATAAGGAGCAAACCATGAATTTTGAGGCACGTCTTTGAAAGGGGTTGCGCTTGCTGTTTTTACTATTTCTACGTTGGCTGATTCAAGAGCCATTTTATAGAATTCCGCTCTTGAGCATGGAGCTTCCGGGTTAAAATTTGAACTGCTGGATATTATTTCTTTGCTTTGAAGCGTTTGATAAATAGTGTCGTCGGATACGCCTTTGTAATCCGCATTGGTTAAATTCGCACTAAAAACGAATGTAAAAACAACCGCGATTAGGATTATTGAGGTATAGAATTTGTGCATATTTATTTGGGTTAATTTTTTAATAGGTGCCGTTTGTATGCGGCGAACGGTTTGTTTGCGAACGACGCGGTAAAGAAATTTTAACTTAAATGTTCAAGGTTGTCTAATGTGAAAGGGGATTATTCTTGCGGGGTAGTTTCTATTTGACGTTTAGGCCAATTTAGTGTATAATTTAAAGATATAAATAAAACAAAAAAATGAAGAATAATACGCGAAACGCGGTTTTTGCCCTGATAAGTTGTATTATATTCGGTTTATCGTTTGTTTTTATAGGTACGGGTAAAAGCAACGGATTTGTAATCGAAGCTCCGGCAACGATTTCAACGTACGGCGATAATAGAGTTGATATCAAGAAAAATTCAGGCGAAGAATGGATTTCCGCCGCCTCTTCAAATCAGATATTGTTTTACGGAGATGGCGTACGCACGACCAGTGAATCCGAAGCCGTGATTGATTTTGCTTCCAAGGTTATTGCGAGAGTGAGCGGAAAAACCGAAGTTTACCTTGAGTCGTCTGATAAAAATCCAAAAGATTATTATTTGAATCTTGCGAAAGGAGAAATTTGGGTCAATACGGTCGCTTCTTCATCCGATTTCAAGGTTAAGGTTGATAAAAGTACGATTTCTGCGATAGATGCTGTGTTTGATGTCTCCATGAAAGAAAAAAATGTATTTCTTAGAGTTATAAGCGGAAATGTAAAAATAGCGGCGGATTATGGATTGTTGATTAGTCCCGGAAATCAAATTTCTTTTAACACAAGTTCGATGGCTGATCCGGGGAGGGACGTTTATCAGATTGGAATCGACTCAGAGTGGTTGCATGGAGATTGGTATTTGGCGAATTTATCCAAAGACGATCAATACCGTGATATTACCGCGAAAGATTTGAGAGATTCAATTCAAGCCGGTGGGTTTAATTACGGACAGGTTGATTCAACGGGTTTTTCCATAAATCAATATTTAAAAGACGCAAAATCATTTTTGACTTTTTCCGATACAAAGAAGAAAGAAGCGGAATTGGGATTTATTTCAAAACTTATAGATGATGGCGTTTATTATTTATCAGTGGATAATAAACAGTCGGCTGATGATGTGTTTGCTTTTGTTTTAAACACTTCCGGGCTTTTGTCGAAAGAGTCGCTCGCAGATTTTAAATCAGCACTTTTTGTTAAATTCAACAAGCTTAAAATTTTTACGCGCAAATACGGAAATCTATATGCCGCAAAAAATAAAATCAGGGATTTGTTTTTAAGCACCTCGATATATGATGTTTTGAATCCCGATGAAAAAATTTATCTGGCCAGAGGTTTTTTATTTGATGCGGTTTTTGATGTTTTGAATCCGGATGCTCAAAATTTGGCGTTGTCGTATTTTAGGAGTTTGTTCAGAGCCGTAAGGAATGACAAAGAGCATTTTGGAAAATATTTGGCGGAAGACAATAAATTAGTTTATAACGCTATTTTGGACAACCCCGTGTTTTATAGAAAAGATATTTTTGCGCTTAAATCAGAGCTTGAAAATATGATGTCCGCGAATGATCGAAATTTGTTTGTTCAAGAAAGGGTTCGACTGCTCAAAAATATAAAGGAATTTGTTCTTGAGGAAAGGCTTATTCCGCGCGATGCTTTGACTGCTGCGAATTTTATTAATGACGAACTTAAGGAAAAGGATACCGGCGTTTTTGTTTCGGATTTGGAGAAATTGCAAGACTTCATAGCTTTTTTGAACGATAGAAATTATACCGAGACTTCAATCCACGGAGATACAATGAGTGATAGGTATGTTGCGTATTTGACTTTGCAAAGAGAACAATTGCAATTGGAGGAGTTTAAGAAATCAATAGGGGTCGGCGCGCAAAACAATAAAACCGAAACGCCGGACGTTGATATTGATAAAATCAAACGGTCGATTGTTGATGCGTTTGATCAATATGGCGTTAAAATTGAGGAATTCGGCGACGTTGTCGGCGGCGACGCGAAATATATAACAATAAAAAAAGCCGTTAAAGATGATGTTGTTTTTTCAGCGAAATATAATCGCGATGGCGATGTGGTTTCCGAAATAAAAACCGAAAACGGATATGAATTTCCTCTTGCCGTAAGGCCGGATAAACTCGGCGCCGCGTTAAGCGCTCTTTCTCCTCAAGACGGGTTTGCTTCCGCGCCGATACTTGAATCTATTGATAAAAATGTGCAACCGACAAATTCGTCGGGAGTTGAGGCGTCCGCCAAATCGATTGTTTCCAAAAAATTGAGCGAATTTGATATTAAAGCAAATGTTAATCAAATCTTGGTGGTAAACATTTTAACAAAAGAATTCAGGGTTGAAGGCGCTAAAATTGACAGTGAAAAAGAAAAAATCACAGTAAGTTTTGATCTTAAGGATCCGTTTACAGAAGCTTCTGGCATCGAATTAAAAACTTCAAAAGGCTCTGTTAAATACGAAGACGCCATATCTGTTCCTTTGCAAGATTTGGCGTCAAAAATAACGGTTTTCTCGGAAAAGGTTTATTACGATCAGCTGGATAAAGAGATTGAAGAAACAAAAAATAAATAATCCAAATTGATTTATGGGGTATCCCGATTCAGTTGATGATAGTCAGGATTTGTTGGAGCGTCTTAGGAAGCTTGAGAAAGTTTCGGTTGATGGTGTTGCTCTCGAGGATGTGAAAATAAAACTTTTTGGCAATAATTTTCATCTTTTATTTATGCTTTTGTTGTTTAAAGACAGATTTCCGTTTGATCGGTTCGGTCGAAGCGAGTCTTTGGAGGCCGAAGAAGCATGGGGAGAAAAATGGCATCAATTTATTGCTGAAAATCAGGATTTGTTGGAGCAAATGCGGATAGTCTTTGAAGATTATTTTGTTTATAAAGATTTAATGGAAAATTTTCGCGGTTTAATAGACGGTATTGGTATTTTTGAACAGATCAATAAAGAGCTTGGGCCTTTGAGCGCGGATGCCGTTAAAATACCTATTTACAGAAAATTGAACCCTTTGCTTAAACAAGCCTTTGACGGATTGAAAAAGTACGGGTTGGACCCCGAACGCTTTTGCCAATTTGTTTAATATTTAGAATTTGAGTTTTAATTTTTTTATGCTATATTTTTAGCCAGTGTTAGCCGGTGTTAATTTGTAACGTGCGATATTATGGTTGACCAAAAAGCAAAAACTCAAGCTTACGGAGCCGATCAAATTCAGGTTTTGGAAGGACTTTCGGCCGTACGCAGAAGGCCCGGCATGTACATTGGAACAACTGATGTCGCGGGTTTGCATCATCTCGTATGGGAAGCGGTTGATAACGCTATTGATGAAGCAATGGCCGGATTTTGCAAAAACATAGTTGTTACTATCCAAAAAGACGGAGGTTTGACTGTTATAGACGACGGACGCGGAATTCCGGTCGAGACGCATAAAAAGACAAAAAAATCAGCTCTTGAAACGGTTATGACAATGCTCCACGCCGGAGGTAAATTTGGCGAAGGCGGTTATAAAGTTTCCGGAGGTTTGCACGGTGTTGGTATTTCGGTTGTTAACGCTTTATCCGAAAAATTAATAATGGAAGTGTTTCGTGATGGCGGTTTGTATCGTCAGGAATATGAAAGAGGAAAGCCAAAAGCGGATGTCGCAAAAGTCGGCAAATCCGATAAAACAGGCACAAAAGTCACTTTTTATCCGGATACGCAGGTTTTTAAAACCGTCGAATTTGATTACGTTACCATTTTGAACAGAATGCGTCAGCAAGCATATCTTACAAAAAGAGTAACAATTGATTTGATTGACGAACGCGACCCCAAAAAATACAGATTTTACTTTGAAGGAGGAATCGCATCGTACGTCAGACATTTAAATCAAAACAAAGAAGTTTTAAGCGATATCGTTTATATAGAAAGAGAAGTCCCGGAAGGAATAATCGATATTTCTTTGCAATATACTCAGACATTCAATGAGCATATTTTCACTTTTGCAAATACGATTTATACGCTGGAGGGCGGAATGCATTTAACGGGTTTTAGATCGGCTTTAACAAGGACTTTAAACAGCTATGCGCGCAAAAACGATTTGTTGAAAGAGAAAGATGAAAATTTGACTTCCGATGATGTGCGTGAGGGATTAACCGCGATTATTTCCGTAAAAATCCAGAATCCTCAGTTTGAAGGCCAAACAAAAAGCAAACTTGGAAATCCGGAAGTAAGAACAGCTGTTGAGTCCGTTTTTAACGATGCTTTTGAAACTTATCTTGATGAGCATCCGAGTGAGGCGAGATCTATTCTTGGAAAATGTATTTTGGCTGTTAGAGCCCGTTTGGCCGCAAGAGCCGCACGCGATTCGGTTTTAAGAAAAGGCGCTCTTGAAGGTATGATGCTGCCGGGAAAATTGGCGGATTGTACTTCAAAAGACGCGAGCAATTCGGAATTGTTTATAGTTGAGGGAGATAGCGCCGGTGGCAGCGCAAAACAAGGTAGAAATCGTGAATTTCAAGCAATTCTTCCGTTGCGCGGGAAAATTTTAAATGTTGAACAAGCAAGAATGGACAGGATGTTGCAGAACGCGGAGATCAAAGCGCTTGTCATAGCTCTTGGAGTTGGAATCAGCGAGACCTTTGATGTATTAAAATTAAGATACGACAAGGCCGTCATAATGACTGATGCGGATGTTGACGGCGCGCACATCAGAACTCTTTTATTAACCATGTTTTATCGTTATTTTAAGCCGATTATTGAAACAGGGCATTTGTATATAGCCCAGCCGCCGCTATACAAAATCGCTTCCGGGAAAAATACTCAATATGCTTACAGCGATTTGCAAAAAGAAGAAATTTTAGCCGGTTTCGGCGCGCAAAAAGTTTCGATTCAACGCTACAAAGGTCTTGGTGAAATGAATCCGGAACAATTGTGGGAAACAACAATGGATCCCGCAAGACGAACGATGTATCAAGTTACAATCGCCGATGCGGAAAGAGCCGATATTGTTTTTGATACATTGATGGGAAGCGAAGTTATGCCGCGCAAAAAATTCATTCAGGCGCACGCGAAAAAAGTTAGAAATCTTGATATTTAGGGACCCGGTCCCGCTAAAAAATCGAAAGGAGGTGGAAATATGGAAATAAAAGTTGTAAAAAATTCAAAGGAATCTACAGAGAGGCTTATTGCCCGTTTTACAAAAAAAGTCCATAAAAGCAGGATGCTTATTGATTTGAAAGAACACAGATATTGGTCAAAGCCAAAGTCTAAAAGACAGATAAGAAAAGCCGCGATAATGCGCGAAATGTACAGAAAGAAGAGAGAAAATACGAAATACTATTAGTGCTGCTGTTATTTATTGATGTGCGATTCAATAATTGCTGATTTTTTATGCGTGTTGAAGAAGCTTTAAAATTTGGACAAAGAGTTCTTGTCGGCAAAAATTCCGCGCGGATCGAATCCGAAATTTTGTTGATGTATTTGTTGGGGTTTAGCCGCGAAAAATTATTCGTCGAACACGATCGTGCGTTGAGTCGTCGCGATGAGATAAAGTTTAAGCGATTTTTGTCTTTATTAAAGCGCAATTATCCGATTGCTTATATCACGAGTGAAAAAGAATTTTACGGAGAGAAGTTTTTTGTTGATAAAAACGTTTTGATTCCAAGGCCGGAGACAGAGCTTTTAGTTGAAAACGCGATTACCCTTGTGAAGTGGTTTGACAAACAGCGCGTCAGGATTGTTGATATTGGAGCGGGAAGCGGTTGCATTGGAATTAGCATAGCGCGCGAATGTCCAAATGTTTTTGTTATCGGTTGCGATATTTCCGCAAGAGCATTAAAAATCGCGCGGAAAAATTCAAAAAAATTTAGACTAAACCAGCGCGTCAAATTTATACGAACTTCACTCTTGAATAAATTAATTGATCAAAAATTCGATATTATTGTTGCGAATCTGCCATATATCGGTATTGAGAAATATAATTTTATAGATGAGAATGTTTGGCGTTACGAGCCGCATAAAGCGCTTTACGCAGGCAAAGACGGGCTTTTACTATATCGGAAGTTTTTTAAACAAATCATCATGATGCGACACAAACCAAAATTTGTTATTGGTGAATTTGGTTTTGGGCAAGGGGATGAAATCTGCAGTTTGGTGAATAAATATTTTGTTCAAAAATTGGGCGCGAAGTATGAAATAAAAAAAGACTATGCGGGAATCGAGCGCGTATTTATAATTACTTTATGAATATTAAATCCAGACTTCAAAAATTAGAAAAAGAATATCAAAGCTTGCAGGACGAACTCTCGCTGCCGGAAACTGCGTCAAGCCCAAAACGTTTAAAAGAAATCGGGCTTAGGTTAAAGCGGCTTGAGCCTGCGATTGAGTTGTGCGATAAATTGAAAGCTGCAGAGAAAAATTTTGCGGACGCGGAAGCCATACTTGCTTCGAATCCGGATAAGGATTTTGAGAAACTTGCGAAAGAACAGCTTGATTCTTCAAAAGATGAAATCGAAAAATTAACCGAGGAGCTTAAGATTGAGTTTTTGCCAAAAGATATTAACGACGATAAGAGTTGTATAGTTGAACTTCGCGCCGGGGTTGGAGGAGAAGAAGCCGCGCTTTTTGCAGGAGATTTAGGGCGGATGTATATGAGATGGGCGGAATGTCACGGACTACGCACGGAAATTTTGAGCGGGTCTGAAGCGGAAGTCGGCGGTGCGAAA
>CAZNCD010000028.1:0-10115 GCA_964571575.1 uncultured Candidatus Peribacteria bacterium | reverse complement strand
AATGGGGGCTTGGCAATATTGCGGAAAATGCGTGCGCCGTAAAAGTCGGAAAAGTCGTGAAAGGCGAAAAATACGTTTTGATGTTTAAAGGCGAACCGGTTGTTAATGCAAAAGCTTGCGATTTGACCGAAGGATTCAAATATAATCGTCCGCATGAAACGCCGAAAAAACGCTTGAGCGAACCGAAATATAAAACGCCGCGCGATTTAGGCGAGGTTTTGCTGAAACTTTTGGCATCCGAAAATATCGCGTGCAGAAAAGTCGCTTATGAAAAATACGACAAACAGGTTCAGGGTTTTGTGCATATAGAAGCCGGGGAGGCCGATGCGGCGGTGATTGCGCCGCTGATTGATGAAGATATCCCGGAAGAAAAAAAACGCATTGGCGTGGCGTTGAAAGCTGATGGGAATCCTCATTACGGCGAAATCAGCGCTTACTGGCAGGGCTATAACGCGGTTATTGAATCAATGCGAAATGTGGCTTGTGTTGGCGCTTATCCGCAGGCCGTGACGGATTGTTTGAACTATGGAAATCCGGAACATAAAGAAAGTATGGATGAACTTGTCGCTGGCATCACAGGCATAACGGAAGCTCTAAAATCCGTTAAATTAAAGGAATATCCGGTTTGGAGCATACCTGTTATTTCAGGAAATGTGAGTTTGTATAATGAAAGTCCCGTGAGTAAAATTGTGCCAACCGCTGTTTTGTGTTGCGTTGGAACAATGCCGGATTATCGCAAAGCCGTAACGATGCAATTTAAAGAGCGCGGAAGTATTGTTTATTTGATTAACGCTCGAAAAAATGAATGCGGCGGAAGCGAATATTATCGGCTGATAGGCTACCTCGGCAAAAATGTGCCGCAGCCGAATGGCAGCGAAGTTATGCGTGAAATGCTTGCATTGACAGATGCAATTCAGGCGGGTTTTGTGCTTAGCGCGCATGATATTTCGGAAGGCGGAATGGCTGTGTGTTTGGCGGAAATGTGCTTTGGCGGACGCGGGGACGGAGGCATTGGCGTTGAAGTTGATTTACGACGCGTGCCGGACAAAAAATTGGCAACGGATAAAAAATTATTCTCTCAAACCGGCGGATTTGTTGTTGAAGTGAATAAAAAATCAGCCGCGGCATTTAAAACTATTTTCGATAAAAATAAAGTGCCTGTTTATGAGATTGGTAGGACAAAAACCGGTATATATACGATCCTGGATGGCCGCAAAAAATTAATCAATTTGCCGGTGAAAAAGATGGCGAAAGTTTGGCAAGAAGGACTATGGAAAAAACTGAAATAATTGTCGTTAAAGTCGGCTCTGCCCTTGTAACGCGTGAGGATAATACGTTGAACGTGGATTTTATCGGGAGCTTTGTTGATCAGGCGGCGAGGTTAAAAAAAACGGGGTATAAAATTTTGATTGTTACTTCCGGCGCGATGGCGAGCGGCAGAAGTGAATTGAAACTGGAGCGCGAGGACAATATTCCTTATAAACAAGCGCTTGCGGCGATTGGACAAGGAATTTTGATGAATACTTATCGCAATTTTTTTAGTAAATACGGAATTGTCACGGCACAGGTTTTACTTACAAATACGGATTTCAAAAATCGTGAATCATTTATTACAACGCGCAATACTTTTGATTTACTGATGCGGTTTTCTGTGATTCCGATTATCAATGAAAATGACGTGACTGCGTACGCGGAAATCAAATTCGGCGATAATGATAATTTGGCTAGTAAGGTCGCGGCTATGGTGGGTGCGGATAAATTGATTATTTTAACTTCCGTGAAAGGTTTATATACAGATGACCCAACGAAAAATCCTAAAGCCGAGCTGATCCGCGAACTTACCGCGATTGACGGTAAAATCAAAAAAATCGCAAAAGGCACAACTTCCAAAAAAAGTCTAGGCGGAATGGCGAGTAAAATAGCGGCCGCGGAATTCGCGTCTTTAAGCGGGATAACAACGTATATTGCGGGCGGAGATGCTTTGGTGAAAATAATGAGAACCGGCGCTGCCGGCGGCACGGACCGGGGCGGTGATTTCACGATCATTCATCCGACAACCGAAAAACATACAAGCAAACAAAATTGGTTTCGTTCACAAGTGAAATCCGGCTGTGTAATTGTGGTTGATGAAGGCGCGGTTAAAGCGTTAAAGGAGCGCGGAAAAAGTTTGCTTCCTGTTGGCGTGACGAGCACGCGCGGAAAATTTGAGCGCGGAGATTTTATTGAAATTTGCGGATCAGATGGCGCTATCATCGGTATCGGCGAAACAAATTATTCGGCTTCAGATTTGGAGAAATTCAAAGGCTGTAAAAACGGCGAAGCTTGTTATTTGGCGGGCGCGGTTTTGGACGAAGAGGTTGTCCACAGAGATAACATGGTGATTTTATAACACTTGCTCTTGCGGTTTAATCGCGTTATACTTTTCGCGCAATGAATCCAAAAAAGTACGCTTTAATCAGCGTTTACGACAAAACGGGAACTGCAGATTTGGCACGCGCAATTTCAAAAAAAGGATATGAAATCCTCTCTACGGGCGGAACCTCAAAACATTTAAAAGATAACGGGGTGAGCGTCATTGATATTTCGGAATATACAGGTTTTCCGGAAATTATGGATGGCCGCGTAAAAACTTTAAATCCAAAAATCTATGGCGGAATTTTGGCTGTAAGAAGCGATAAAAAGCACATGGAAGAATTGGAAAAGCACGGGCTCGGTTTGATTGATATTGTTGTTTGCAATCTTTATCCGTTTGAAGAAACGCTGGAAAAAATCGGCGTGACCGATGATGAATTGATAGAAAAAATAGACATTGGCGGCGTGACACTTATACGAGCAGCTGCGAAAAACTATAAAGATGTTACGGTACTTGTGTCGCCTGATGATTATGCGTTAATTGACGGCGAAATTTCGCTTGAAATGCGTAAAAAATTGGCATGTAAAGCGTTCACGCGCACATATCAGTATGACGAAATTATCGAACACTGGTTCCGTGAAACTTTGGGCGAACCTGAATTAATGGATCTGCATTATGAAAAAGTCGCGTCATTGCGCTATGGTGAAAATCCGCATCAGAAAGCCGCGTTTTTCAAAAATTTGCTCAATAAAGATTCAAATGTCACGAACGCAAAAGTGCTTCAAGGCAAACAAATGTCTTTCAATAATTATGTTGACGCGGACTCCGCATTGGAACTTGTTAAAGAGTTTGAACGGCCGACTGCCGCGATTATCAAGCATAACAATCCCTGCGGAGTTGCCAGCGCGGACGGAATCGACGAGGCGTTTGAATTCGCGTTTGATGTTGATTCTCTTTCCGCGTTTGGCGGAGTCGTGGCTTTAAACAAACCATGCACCGCAAAAATCGCGCAGTATATAATCGATAAAAAAATATTCTTTGAAATAATAATTTGTCCGAAATTTGAAAAAGATGCGCTTGAAATTTTGCGCAAAAAAGAAAATTTACGATTGCTTGAAACCGGCCCTTTAAAAATTGATGCACTCAGACGCGATATCAAAAAAGTTGCGGGAGGAGTTTTGATTCAAACAAAAGACACTTATCAAATCAGCGAAAATGACTTGAAAGTTGTAACGCGCGCGCAGCCTGCGCCGGAGCAAATTTGCGCCATGATTTTTGCCACGAAAGTTGTAAAACATGTGATGTCGAATGCTGTTGTGTTTGCGAAATTGGTGCCGTCCAAATCAAGCGGTTCGCTTGTTGAACTTACCACCGGAATTGGTAGCGGCCAAACTTCCCGAGTTGATTCGGTTGTTATTGCGGCATACAAAGCCAAAGACAGGCACGGCGATGATTATATAAAAGGTTCCGTTATGTCTTCGGATGCGTTTTTCCCATTCTCTGACGCGGCTATTGAATCAATAAAAGCCGGTGCGGTTGCATTAATTCAGCCCGGCGGTTCAATAAAAGATGCGGAGGTTATCAAGACTGTTGATGAAATGAATGTGCCGATGGTTTTCACTGGAAAAAGGTTCTTCAGACACTAGCCACGAAGCGTAGTGTGCCCCCTTTATATAACAAAAAATCCCCGCCAAGACTGACGAGGATTTTATCCACTTGAAGATACTTTGACCGTGATGGCGTATTAATTTTTTTTCTTCTGAAAAAACCCGATATATAAAATCTCCAGAATTCCAATCGTATTCAAAATAAACATCGCGACAAACCAAATCATCTGGCTGTTTTTACCCGCTTTCCAGAGTGCGATTCCTTTCCAGATAAAACTCCAAATCAAAAGCAATAAAATCACTTTGCCTTTTACGGGATCAGCCAAAAGAAGGTTCAACTGAGCCAATTGTTCATTCATTTTTTAATTGGTTACATGTCACGGATTATTATAGCACAATTTTATTTGCGCGCGTCAAGCAAAACTGCCCCCGTCCCCGCGTCAAGCTACCCCCGTCCCCGTTTTCGCTGGACATAATTGTTTAATCGGCGTAAAATTTCATAAAATCCTTAAACCTCACTCTAATGGCAATGGCGCGAAAAACTTCTTGTAAAATCGCGACGCTTGGAAGTCATACGGCTCTTCAGATACTCAAAGGAGCGCATGACGAAGGTTTTAAGACCATATGCATTTGTCAGCGCGATAATGTGAATTTTTATAAAAGTTACGGTGTCGCAGATAAAATAATTGTCGTCGACAAATGGATGGACTTTTTTAAAATCGAAAAAGAGCTGATTAAAGAAAATGCGATTTTGATTCCGCACGGATCTTTCGTCAGCTATATCAAGCCGGAAAATGTGGAAAAAATCAAAGTCATGCATTACGGCACAAAAGGAATTCTTGAATGGGAGTCCGATCGTATAAAAGAGCGAAAATGGCTTCAAATGGCCAAAATCAATACTCCGAAAATTTATAAAAGACCGGAGGAAATCGATAAGGCGGTGATTGTGAAATTTCATGGAGCGCTTGGAGGAAAAGGATATTTTATTGCGAATAATCCAAAAGAATTCCGTGAACGCTTCAAAGAATATAAAGGCGATCGGGATTATGTAATCCAGGAATATGTTGTGGGGGTTCCGCTTTATATTCATTATTTTTATTCGAGATTGACCGATGAACTTGAGATTATGAGTTTTGATAAACGCTATGAATCGAATGCGGATTCCATAGGAAGAATAGCCGCAAAAGACCAGTTGGATGTAAAAATACGAACAAGTTATACGATTACCGGAAATATTCCGTTGGTTGTTCGCGAATCTTTACTTCCGGAAATGCATAACATGGGAAAACGCGTTGTTGAAGCGTCGAAAAAATTGGTCGGAAACGGGCTTTTTGGACCGTTCTGTTTGGAAACAATCGTTGATCCGGATTTAAAATTTTATGTATTTGAAATCTCCGCAAGAATTGTCGCCGGAACAAATCCGTATATTCACGGCTCGCCTTACACGTGGCTTAAATACGATGTTCCGATGAGTACGGGAAGAAGAATCGCGAGAGATATAAAGATGGCGATAAAGGCCGGGAAATTGAAGAAGGTGCTTGGATAGGGGACGGTGGTGTTAAATTTTAACTTAAAAAATATGAAAAATCGCAAACTATTTTTCGCTCCCGCAATCTTTTTTCTTTTAACGCCCGGGGTTGCGCACGCGAACATGGTTGTTTCAGCTTTTAACGTTTTTACCGGTAATATTTTGTCTATTTTATTCGCAACAATCATTGTCACAATCGTTGAATTCCTGATTATTAAGTTTGGTCTGAAAATTTCTTTTTGGAAAAGCCTATATAGCGTTTTTCTGGCGAATTTATTCACAAGCATTTTTGGCTGGCTGCTTTTGAGGCGCACTATTGACTCTTTTTATCTTGAAAATCTTAATTTGTATTTGGTTTTTTTGATGATTGTAATATTTGTCGGTAATTTGCTGATGGAAATCGGCGTGATCGAGTTTTTTACAAAATTACAGTTCAGGCAAATTTTGCTGTATGCTTTTATCGCGAATCTTGTAACATATTTGGGAATAATCATTATAGTTAATATTCCGCACATTCTATGATTACTCAAAAAGACATTGCCGGAGTCTTGAAAAAATACGATTTGAAAAATCTGACAATCGGAGTGCTTGGAGGACACAGCGCGCTGGATGTCTGCAGCGGCGCGAAGAAATATGGGTTTAAAACCGTTGCCGTATGCCAAAAAGGCCGCGACACGACTTATTCGAAATATTTCAGGAGAAGGGGGACGGTGGTTGAAAAGGGGGACGGTGGTGATTATAGAAAAGGCGCCTCCTGCGCTGTCGGCTGTATTGATGAAATAATTTTAGTTGATAAATTTAAAGACATTGCGAAGCCGGAAGTGCAGGAAAAATTGCGCGCGTTAAATACAATCTTCATCCACAACAGATATTTTTGGGTTTATTGCGATTTTAATGAAATCGAGAATGATTTTATGGTGCCGATTTTTGGTTCGCGCGGATTGGTAAAACTTGAAGAACGACACATGCCGAAAAATCAGTATTATTTGCTTGAAAAAGCGGGTATAAGAATGCCGAAAATCATCAGAAAAGCGCAAAGCGGGTGGGATGAAAAACGGCTGCGCGAGGCGCTTGATGAACATTTTACGCATGATAAAGGCGGACCTTTGATCGTGAAAGTCAATGAGGCGATTCGCGGATATGAAAGAGCATTTTTTGTGATTACACGAACCGACGACTATTTTGATGTAAGTGAAAAAATGATGAAAGCCGGCCAAATCACAAAAGAAGATTTGGACAATTCCGTGATCGAAGAATTCATAATTGGCGCGCAGGTAAATATGAATTTCTTTTACTCCCCTGTCACAGATGAACTTGAATTGATGGGAACGGATACGCGGCGTCAAACGAATTTGGATGGATTTTTGAGGCTTAACGCAGCAGCACAAACAATGCTTTTGCAAAGCGGCTTTCGGCCTTCAATGATTGAAACCGGCCACATTTCCTGCACTGTTAAAGAGTCTCTTTTGGAAAAGATTTTTGATATGGGGGAAAAATTCGTGGCGACTTTGGCGCGCGAGGTTCCGCCGGGAATAATCGGGCCGTTTGCTTTACAAGGCGCTGTCGCAACCCGCGCAGGCAAAGAGGAAATCGTGATTTTTGATGTGAGCATGCGGATTCCGGGCAGTCCCGGCACAAAATACACTCCTTATTCCGGATATTTATACGGCGATTCGATCAGTTATGGAGAAAGGATTGCCATGGAGATAAAATCTACGGCTGAAAAAGAAAGATTGGCGGAGATTTGCACCTGATTTGCCTCCGCCCCCATATCCCGCTAAAATGCTGTTATGAAAACTGTGATTCTTGCCGCAGGCCAGAGCAAGCGCATGAAGCCGATTGAGGATAAAAATTTCCTCAAGTTTTTAGGGAAGCCGTTGATTCGACATCAAATTGAATCATTGGTGGCGGCAGGGTTTGATGATTTTATTATTGTCTGCGGGAAGCATAATAAGTCGCATTTCAACGAACTTAAGCGCCGATTGAAATTGCGGATAAATATTGTTGAGCAAAAAAATCTCAGTCTCGGAATGGTTGGTGCGGTAATTGACGCTTCAAAGTTTTTCGGAAACGAACCTGTTTTGATTGTAAGCGGAAATGACGTTGTTGATGAAAGCGCTTTTGAATTGCTTAAAAACGCGTATAAAGATAAAAGCGCGAGCGGTTTTATGATCGCAAAACAAGTGCGTGAGTATTTTCCGGGCGGATATTTAAAAATTGATAAGCGTTCTTATATCAAAGAAATTATTGAGAAGCCGGAGCCGGGAAAAGAGCCCAGCAAATTGATAAATCTTGTTTTGCATTTGTATAGAAACCCAAAAACTCTTGTGAAATATTTGGCAAACGCCGCTTCCCCGCATGATGATTTATATGAAACTGCGGTTAATAATATGATTAAAGACGGCTATAAAATTAAGGCTGTCGCATACGGCGGTTTTTGGCAGGCTGTGAAATATCCATGGCATATGCTGGATTTGTGGAAGCATTTTTTTCATGCGGCAAAAGGTAATGCTGCCGAAAGCCGCATTTCAAAAAAAGCAGAGATGGCGGCGAGCGCGATTATTAAGGGCGATGTAATCATCGAAGACGGAGTCCGCGTTTATGAACATGCTGTCATAAACGGTCCTTGTTATATCGGAAAAAATACGATTGTCGCTAATGGCGCGCTAGTGCGCGAATCGCATATCGGCAGTAATTGCGTGATTGGAAAAGGCACGGAGGTCGCGCGGAGCTATATTGGAGACGAGGTCTGGACTCATTTAAATTACATCGGCGACAGTATAATCGGCGATAACAATTCTTTTGGAGCGGGTGCGGTTACCGGCAATTTGCGGCTTGATGAAAAGATTATTTATGTGCAGGTGAATGGCGAAAAAGTTTCAAGCGGGAGAAATAAACTCGGCGCCATCACCGGGAAAAATGTTCGCGTTGGAGTGAATACGAGTATTATGCCGGGCGTGAAAATCGGGAATAATTCGTTTATCGGATCCGGAATCGTTCTTGCGGAGAACATTGACGACAATAAATTTGTAAGCGGCAAATGGGAACTGCGCGTAACGGACAATAAAGCCTAAGAGGGACGGTGGTCGGTCGGTGGTCGGTGGTGAATTTCGCCGCGCGACAAAATAAAATTGATTATGATAAAGCTTTCTGTAATCACAATAAATTTCAATCACAAGCATTTCCCGAAGCTTTGCGTTGAGGCTCTGGAAGCGGCTAAAACGAATTTTAAGTTTGAGATAATTTTTGTAGATAATGGAGCGCACGATTTGATAAGCAAAGGATTTCTTGAAAAAGCCGCAAAACAAGGCCGCATCAAATTGATTAAAACGCATAAAAATCTTGGGTTTTCCGCTGGAAATAATTTGGGCGCGGTAAACGCAACCGGCGAATATTTGTTATTTTTAAATCCCGATACAACTGTTTATTCGGACGCGCTTCAAAAAATGATTGATTATATGGAGCGGCGTGAGAACGCGGTTTATTATTACGGCGCGGGAGACGGAAGCGTTGAACGCGGCAATGGCGTAAAACACGGTCATATCGGCATTCTTGGACCGAAATTGATTTACGCAGACGGGGTTGTTCAGGATTCGCGCAGGCGTTTCCCGCGATTGATTGATTTGATCGCAAAGCGAACGCCGCTCAGCCGTTTGCCGTTTTTCCGCAAAAAAGTTCACGAGTACATAATGAACGATTTTGATCATGAAAAAATTTGCGAACCGGATTGGGTTACAGGCGCGGCGATGTTAATTTCAAAAAAGGTTTTTGAAAGCGTCGGCGGGTTTGACGAGCGGTATTTTATTTTTATGGAAGATTTGGATTTGTGCAGAAAAGTCCGCGCAAAAGGACTAAAAGTTGTTTATTATCCTGAGGCGCAAATAAATCATTACCATCAAAGATTGAGTGCGGGCGGATTGCATAAACTGCTTACCAAAAAAGTTTTCTGGCACCATATCGCGAGTATGTTTAAGTATTTTTGGAAGTGGCGGAAGGGTTAAAATTTTATTTTTCCGCGCGCAATTTTTCTTATCACTTCCGGATACCATTTTTTTTCCAATGTCTGAACTTTTTCTTTGAGCATGTCGGGCGTATCTGACTCATCAACCGTAACGCGCTCCTGAAGAATTATTTGTCCGCCATCAACTTCTTCAGTTACGTAATGAAAAGTGCAGCCGGTTTCTTTTTCGCCGGCCGCGAGAATCGCCTCATGGACGTTTGAACCGAAAAAGTTTTTGCCGCCGAATTTCGGCAAAAGCGCGGGGTGAACATTTATTATACGGCCTTGAAACGCTGCGATAAAAACCGGTGTTAAAATCCGCATATATCCGATTAGACAAATCAAATCCACGTTGTATTCGCGCAGAGTCTGTATGAGTTTTTCATCAAATTCTTCGCGCGTAAACCCCGTTGGATCAACAAAAATTGTTTTAAAACCCTGTGATTTCGCGCGTTCAAGCGCGTATGCATCGGCCTTATTGCTAATCACGACCGCAATTTCAATCCCGGACATTTTCCCCGCCTTCATTTCATCGATTATCGCTTGCAGATCAGTTCCTTTTGTTGACGCGAGAACCGCGATTTTAAACATAATATTTATATTTTTGCGCGCCGCTCACGCACGCGT
>CAZNCD010000027.1:7090-10149 GCA_964571575.1 uncultured Candidatus Peribacteria bacterium | reverse complement strand
TGATTTGGAATTCGCTTGAATTTTGGAATTTGTGCGCTGACGCGCGGGTGGTGGTCCCAGCAAGAATTGAACTTGCATCCTCGCCTTAGGAGTGCGATGTTCTATCCGTTGAACTATGGGACCGCGGCGTTGATACAGGACATATTCGCTGTATGGCGTCCATTAACCTATCGCCGCTTTTAGTATAACAAATTCCGTATGATCCTGCGGCAATTGCCCCTTTGAACTGATTGAAAATTTTTCCAATTCCGTTGGAGTTTTTACGCCTTCTTCTTTCAAAAATTCATCGATATTGTTGAGGTCCAGTTTTTCGCCGGGATATTTATATAACATTGGAATAACGATCTTCGGTTCTATTTCTTCGATAACTTCATGGGCTTTCTTGGCATCCATCGCGTTTGAGCCGCCGACCGGAACAAAAAGCACGTCTATATTCTGCAAATTTGCCGTCATATCATCCGTGGGCTTGTGTCCGAGATAACCGAGATGGCAGAATTTTACGCCCTCCAATTCAAATGTAAATACCGTAACTTCTTTTTTTTGCGTTCCTTTATCCTCTTCGCTTTTTGGAATATTCCAGGCTCTAAACCCAAAAACCGGAATTCCTTTCACATCGTATTCACCCGGCCAATCCAATCTTTTAACATCCCCTTCAACCGGCAAATAATCTTCGTTTTTAACTTCCATGCTGGAAACCACGATGTCCGCTTTTAATTTTGGAGCTTTAAAACCGTCCAGCGAATAAGGATCGGTTACAATTGTTCCGTCTTTGCTTTTGATTGTAAAACAGGTACGGCCATGCCAAATAATGTCCATGATGAGATTGTTAAATTTTACTTGGCGCGAATAGATATAGCGGGTCTGCGCCTGTCGGAAGGATAATAATTGAAATTGAACTTAATGTCTAGTAGAGTTATCTTAATAAAATAATCTTTTTATTTATGTCTAAAATTAAAAAAATTTCCGCGTTTGAGATTCTCGATTCAAGAGGAAATCCCACTGTGATGGTTGAGCTTGAAACGGAAAAATCGCATGGCACAGCTCGCGTTCCAAGCGGCGCATCGACCGGCGCGCATGAGGCTGTTGAGTTGCGTGACAATGATAAAAAAAGATACGGCGGAAAAGGCGTTTTAAAAGCTGTCGAAAATGTTAATGGCGTTATTGCTGAAGCGGTTAAAGGTCGCGAAGCGTCGGACCAAAAAGGGCTTGATGAAGCATTGATTGCGCTCGACGGAACTGAAAATAAAGGCAAATTGGGCGCAAATGCGATTCTCGGTGTTTCTATGGCGGCGGCGGTTGCGTCCGCGAATGAACAGGGAAAACAGTTGTTTGAATATCTTGGCGCGATTGGCGGCGCCATGCGATCCGATGTTTTACCGACTCCCATGATGAATATTTTGAACGGCGGAAAACATGCTGACAGCGGACTTGAGATTCAGGAATTTATGATTGTGCCTGCCGGCGCGCAAAGTTTTGCCGAAGCCGTACGAATGGGAGCGGAAGTTTTTCATGTTCTCAAAAAACTGTTGGTTGAAAAAGGCTTTAGCGTCGGAGTCGGTGATGAAGGCGGTTTTGCGCCCAAGCTGGCCACGAATGAAGACGCGCTGGATTTTATTGTAAAGGCGATTGAGACTGCGGGATATAAAGCGGGACAAGATGTTTATATCGCAATGGATGCGGCTGCTTCTGAATTTTACGATGTGAATTTCAAAAAATATAAATTGAAAGTGGCCGGTCAGGCGCGCGAACCGAACAGCGCGGATTTGGGAGATTTTTACGCGGGGCTCATGGCAAAATATCCGATAATTTTCCTTGAAGATCCGTTTGCTGAAGATGATTTTGAGGGATTTATAAATTTTACGGCGAAAGCCGGCGATAAAATTCAAATTGTTGGAGATGACGTGTTTGTGACCAATATAAAACGTTTGAAAGAAGGCATAGATAAGCGTGCGGCGAACGCGATTTTGATTAAACTGAATCAAATCGGTACTGTTACGGAAACAATCGCGGCAGTAAAAATGGCGCAGGATGCCGGATGGCATACGATTATTTCTCACAGGAGCGGAGAGACTGAAGACACATTTATTGCCGATCTTGCCGTTGGACTGAATGCGGGTCAGATTAAAACGGGATCGCTTTGCAGAAGCGAAAGAGTGGCTAAATATAATCGATTGATCCGCATAGAGAAATTTTTAGGGCAACGGGCGGTTTATTTTGGTAAAAAAGTCTTGAACAGGCCGTCCGCCGAAGGCGGAACACAGGCCTTGTAAATAAAAGTCGCGAAGCGACACCAATAATAATTAAAAAATGATTGATGCGTTAAAAATTGCACAGCTAGCGCGCGAGGCTTCTAAAAACCTTAATTTAATGACGACTAGTCAAAAAAATAAGGCGCTTTTGGCGATTGCCAAATTTATAAAAAAATATGAAGCGGAAATTTTGAGAGAAAATGAGAAAGACGTGCGCAACCTTGAAAAAGTTGGCGGCGGGCCAATGGTTGATCGCGTGCGGCTCACTCCCGACCGACTTGACGGAATTTGCGCGGAAATAAAAAATGTAATTTCTTTGCCTGATCCGACTTGCAAAATTTTGAGCGAACGGGTGCGGCCGAATGGACTTAAGATCCAGCAAGCCGCGGTTCCTTTTGGCGTGATTTTGATGATTTACGAATCGCGGCCGAATGTGACGGTTGATGCCGCAACTTTGTCTTTAAAAAGCGGGAACGCGGTTATATTAAAAGGCGGGAAAGAAGCGATAAATTCAAACCGTGTTATTGTAAAAGCAATAAAAGCGGCGCTAAAATCCGTTGGCGCTCCCGAAGATGCGGTTCAATTCGTTGATTCCGTTGAAAAAAATTCAATTGCGGATTTTCTGAAGATGAAGGGTTTAATTGATGTTGTAATCCCGCGCGGCGGCAAAGGTTTGATAAATTTTGTTGTTGAAAATTCGAGGATTCCAGTGATTGAAACGGGCGCGAGCGTGGTACATACCTATGTTGATAAAAAGTTTGATTTGCGGTTCGCGGTGCCGGTGATTGTAAATTCGAAAACGCGAAGAGT
>CAZNCD010000027.1:0-6990 GCA_964571575.1 uncultured Candidatus Peribacteria bacterium | reverse complement strand
GATTTTGATACTGAATTTTTGGACTATATTTTAGCGGTAAAAATCGTTAATAATATTGATGAGGCGCTTGAACATATCGCGAAACATTCTTTACGGCATACGGAAGCGATAATCACAAAAGATCGCACTGCCGCAGAACGCTTTTTGAATGAAGTCGACGCGGCGTGCGTATATGTGAACGCGGCGACGCAATTCACGGACGGAGCGCAATTTGGTCTTGGCGCGGAAATCGGAATTTCAACTCAAAAATTGCACGTTCGCGGACCGTTTGCGCTTGAAGGATTGACGACTTATAAATGGAAAATATACGGCAAGGGGCAAACAAGGCCGATTTAATATTTGAAAATAAATTTTGATTTTGTGAATATTTCGGAACGTCCCGAAAATTGCCATCGATTTTGGCTTGTGGATGCGATTTTTTGGGTACGCCGCCGTAACGTCACGGAAACTTGACAATTTGCGGTTTTGGGTTTGGTTTTGTTGTATAATAATAGTATGGAAATTTTATCTGTTTTGCGGCGAAATGACGTAAAAAAAATTTTTCCTTCGCGGATTCCCGAATCCCATAAAGGAATGAATGGCCGCGTTTTAATCATCGGAGGAAGCGCGGATTATTATGGCGCGCCGATTTTGAGCGCGATGGGAGCATTAAATTCCGGATGCGATTTAGTTTATTTATATGTGCCGGAATGCAATTTTGATGTAACGCGAAACGCGGCGCCGGATTTTATTGTAAAAAAATACAGCGGAGATTATTTTAATAAAAAAGCCGCTCATGAAATCGCGAATTTCGCGAAAACGTGTGATTGCGCTTTGATAGGACCGGGAATCGGCGAAGATGAAAACGTTATTGACGGTGTGATTGAATTTTTGAAACGCGCGAAAATTCCAATTGTTCTTGATTCAACGGCAATTTACGCTCTTAAAAAAATCAAGGATTTTCCGTTTGAACAACCGATTGTCATAACTCCGCATTTGAACGAATTTGAAAGATTGATTGATAAGGAACTTGATATCGCAGATTCCATTGGACTTGAACGAAAAAAAATTCTATATCTCCAGATGCTTTCAAAAGAACTTCATATAAATATAGTTTTGAAAGGCAAAGATGATTACATCTCTTCCGATGAAGGCGCGATTTGCAAAAACACAACCGGAAACGCGGGAATGACTGTCGGCGGGACAGGAGATGTGTTAGCCGGATTCGTCGTAAGTTTAACTTCGCAGGGTGCGAATTTTATAAATGCATGCAAAATTGCGGCGTTTGCGAATGGCTTGGCGGGTGAAAATTTGTTTAAAAAGAAACATCACTGCTATACTGCGAGCGATTTAGCGGCGGAACTGCCGTTTGTGATAAAAAATTTAAGAGATTGACATGAAAATAGGAATAATCGGCGGCGGGAATATGGGAAGCGCGTTTGCGAAAGGTTTGAGAAAAAATCTGAAAGGGGCATGTGTTATCGTGGCTGATAAAAATAAAAGCAAAGGCGACACTCGCGATAACGCGGAGGCTGTTTCCGGCGCCAGTGTTGTAATTTTGGCTGTGAAACCGCAGGATTTTGACGAATGTTTGGACGGACTGCGTAGCGTGATCTCTAAAAATTGCATTGTAATTTCAATCGCAGCAGGAATAAAAGTTAGTAGAATCGGCCGTCTATTGCGCCATAAATTTGTGTGCCGCGTAATGCCGAATCTGCTGGCTAAAATCAACGAGGGTATGAGTGTTTGGTATGCGCCGAAATTTAACGCCGGGCAAAAATTAATTGTAAAAAATATTCTTCGCGCCGTTGGCGAGGAAATTGAAGTAAAGTCCGATGATTATATTGATAAAGCGAGTTGCATTTCCGGATGCGGGCCCGCTTACGTGTGGTATTTTATGGAAAAAATGATTGGGGCGGGCGTAAAATTAGGGCTTTCTGAAGCGGTCTCGCGCAAACTGACTAGTCAAACTTTTTTGGGCGCGGCAAAAATGGGGACGGTGGTCGCCGAGAGGGACGGTGGTATAAAAACTTTGCGTCTTGCCGTCACTTCTAAAAAAGGAATGACCGAACAAGCGATTAAAATTTTTGAAAAGAAAAAAATGTCGGCAGTTTTTAACGCGGCAGTGGCATCCGCGTATAAGCGCGCGAAGGAATTATCAAAATAGACGCTTTTATATTGAAATTGATTTCAATTACTGCTAATTTAATTGCGCGGTTCGAAAAAGAATCATCTCCTAATCTTGAAATTATGAAAAAATTTGTTTTTACTTCTGAATCAGTGACCGAAGGCCATCCCGATAAAGTCTGTGATCAAATTTCCGACGCGGTTCTTGATGAAATTATGAAACAGGATAAATATGCAAGATCCGGTTGCGAAGTTTTCGCGGGAATGGGATTTATAATTGTCGGCGGAGAAATCACAACAAGCGCGTGGGTTGATGTTAATAATTTAGTGCGCGATGTTATCCGAGATATTGGCTATGACAAAGCCGAATATGGTTTCGATTACCATACGCTTGGAGTGTTCAACACAATTCACGGACAATCGCCCGATATCGCGCAAGGTGTACGAAAAACCGGTACAAAAAAACAGGGCGCCGGGGATCAAGGCATGATGGTTGGTTATGCGTGTAATGAGACTCCGGAACTAATGCCGTTTCCAATTATGATGGCGCATAAATTGGCGCGCAAATTAGCCGAAGCAAGAAAAAATAAAAAACTTCCGTGGCTTCGTCCCGACGGAAAAACGCAGGTTACGGTTGAATATGAAAATGGAAAACCGCGCGGGATTCATTCGGTTGTAATCGCGGCTCAACACGATCCTGATGTAACGGACAAACAACTTAGAGAAGGCATTATCGAAGATGTTATAAAACCTATTTGCGGAAAATGGTTAGTGCGCAGTTCAAAATTTTACATTAATAACACCGGCAGATTTGTGATTGGCGGACCTGTCGCTGATTGCGGCTGCACCGGCAGAAAAATAATTGTAGATACTTACGGCGGGATGGGGCATGTGGGCGGAGGATGTTTTAGCGGAAAAGATCCCACGAAAGTAGATAGGGCCGGCGCGTACATGGCGCGTTATATGGCAAAAAATATTGTTGCGGCAAAATTGGCGGACAAATGTGAAATTCAAGTTGCTTATGTTATCGGCGGAACAGAACCGTTGAGCGTAAATATAAATACATTCGGCACCGGAAAAGTTGATGAAGAGCGGCTTGTGCGCGCCGTGAAGCATGTTTTTGATTTGTCGCCGGGCGGAAGCATAACGCAACTAAATTTATTGCGTCCGATTTATAAAAAAACCGCGGCATACGGACATTTCGGCAGAACCGAACCGGAATTCACGTGGGAAAAAACTGATAAAACGGCGGCGTTAAAAGCGGCCGTGGCCCGAAATAATAAAAATTAAAAGTTAAAGGTTAAAGTAAATGATAAATCATAAATATGTAAATAGAGAACCGTCCCCTATGAAAAAATTTGAAGTACGGGATCTAAAACTCGCGGAACAAGGCAAAAAAAATGTTGATCTTGCGCGCCGGCGCATGGGTTCGTTGATGAAAATTAAAGCGCGTTTTACAAAAGAAAAACCGTTTAAGGACTTAACAATCGGCCTCGCCCTCCATGTCACAAAAGAAACTGCGATACTAGTTGAAGCTTTGCGCGCAGGCGAAGCCAAAATTTTTATAACCGGCTGCAATCCTCTTTCAACACAGGACGATGTTGCCGCGTATCTTGCGAAAGAAGGCGTAAATGTCTACGCGCACAAAGGCGAATCGCACGCGGATTATTATAGATATTTGGGTTATGTGATCGCCAGCAAACCTGATATCACGATTGATGACGGATGCGATTTGGTAAGCGAAATTCATAAAAATCACCGCGGGCTTTTGTCGAAATTGATCGGCGGAACAGAAGAAACCACAACCGGTGTAATAAGATTGCGCGCGATGGAGCGCGATAAAGCGCTTAAATATCCCGTTATCGCGGTCAATGACAACAACACAAAACATCTTGTTGATAATTATTACGGCACAGGCCAGTCAACGCTTGACGGAATTATGCGCTCAAGTAATATTCTTTTCGCCGGAAAAACCGTTGTTGTTGTCGGATATGGCGATTGCGGAAAAGGTGTTGCTTTGCGTTCTAAAGGCATGGGTGCGAATGTGATTGTCTGTGAAGTCGATCATTTCAAGGCTTTGCAGGCTTATTTTGACGGATTCCGCGTGATTCCAATGGCGGATGCGTGTAAACTCGGCGATATTTTCATAACCGTTACCGGCGATATAAACGTTGTCGCAAAGCCGCATTTTTCTTATTTAAAAGACGGCGCGGTTTTGGCTAATTCAGGCCACTTTGATGTTGAAATCCAAATTAAAGCGCTTGAAAAACTTGCTGTGAAAAAACGCAATATCAGGCCGAATTTTGACGAATATATTTTGCCGAACGGCCGCACGGTTTATCTCGCGGGAGAAGGTCGTTTGATAAATCTCGCGGCGGCTGAAGGCCATCCCAGTGAAATTATGGGACTCAGTTTTTGCGGACAGGCGCTCGCGTGCGAATATTTGGTGAAAAATCGCGGAAAATTTTCTCCGCGCGTTTACACTTTGCCGCCGGAACTCGATTATGAAATCGCAAAAATCGCGCTTGATTCTTTTGGCGTTAAAATCGACAAGCTTACGCCGGAACAGGTAAAGTATTTAAGCTCGTGGAAGGAAGGAACCTAAAGGAGGGGGGACGGTGGTGTTAAATTTTTCATAAATTTTTTCTGACATGCGACGCAGCAGCATTAAATTAAATTCGTGATCAGCGCAATCATTATTTCTTTATCTTTCGGATTGCTTTGCGCGATTAAAAGCGCGACCGCCACTAGCGCGACATCATTTATTTTTCGTTCGCCTTTTTCGTTAAAAAGACGTTTATTTCGCGACAAAAATAATATGAACAAAAATGCGGCGATGCGCTTATTGCCATCAACGAACGGATGATCTTTAATAATGAAATAAAGCAAGTGACTGGCTTTTTCTTCGAAACTGCGATATAAGTGTCTGCCGCCAAAAGTTTGATTAATTGCACCAAGAATCGCATCAAGTCCATGTTCTCTTTCGCGGCCGAATAAGTCTGTTGTTTCTTTTTTGGAAATCAGTGCGGCTTTTAGTTCTTTGATCGCTTTTTTGGCTTCTGAATAAGAAAAAATGGCTGCGCCGACCGAGGGCTGTTTTTTAATTTTGAGAGTATTTTCATCGTATTTTTGCAAAAGTATCCAGGAATTTGCGTAATCTGTAATAACTTGGAGCAGGCCTGTCGCTTCGCTATAATCCAAAGTCTTAGTCTGTATTGAATTTTTGATGAGCGCGATGGTTTTTTCGAGCTCTATTAGGCGCGCCTGTTGATTTTCTTGAACACGCTTTTTGTTGATTGTAAAGCCTTTGACAATATGGTCGCGGAGAATTTTTGTAGCCCAGATGCGAAATTGAGTGCCGCGAAGAGATTTTACACGGTAGCCGACTGAAATAATTACATCGAGATTATAAAATTGAACATTATAGCTTTTACCGTCCACTCCAGTATGTCGGAAAAACCGACATACTAATTTTTCATCTAACTCCTTTTCTTTGAAAATATTGAGGATGTGTTCTGCAACAGTAGACCTTCCTTTATTAAAAAGTTTTGCCATTTGATCTTGCGTAAGCCACACCGTCTCTCTTTCCAGTTTCACATCTATTTTTGTTTTTCCGTCTTTTGCTTGATAGATAATGATTTCGCCTTTTGACGCGGGCGCGATGGTTTTTGAGATTTTTTGCCGCATAAATTGGGGGATTAAAAAAATAATATCGCCATCAATTTACGCGGATGAGATTAAAAATTTCTAAACAAAAGATTAAATTTTTCTGACCACGCCGTCCGCCCCGAGTACTCGGGGCGAACACGGGCGCTAGAAACAAATCCGCCGCATAGACCGTCCGCCGCAGGCGGACACAGGTTTATAGAAATAAGCTGTCGCGAACACGCCGTCCCGCCTTGGCGGGACACAGGCGCATAGAAAAAAGAAATAAGCGACACCGCAGGCGGAAACTATATCACGCAGCCGCCGGGCCGCATTATCAAAAAACATACCCGTTGTATAAAAAATCGCGGGTTTAGGTTTATGCGCGGGTTTTTATTTCCTCCGGCCAAACAACGGCTCTTGCTGTTAACAATTAGGTCTGACTCTATTTCATCATCACCGCGCCAAGCCGCATTGTTCCGTTTTGCCCAAGCCCAAGGTTTCCAAGCGATTTAAGCTCAAGCATAAAAATATTCCCTTTTTCAAGATTTTCCGCGCTTTTGATTCTTACGGAAAGGTTTCTGTATGCGCTAGCCGACACCGCGACCGGTGTTTCAAGTTTGAATTCCGGCGCGCCCGAGGAGCTTCCGATTTTTTCATATTTTTCCGAATTTTCTTTTGACATAAAAAGTTCGTACACGGGAGCGCTTGTCGCAAAACCTCTGTCCGCGAATTTGATTTCATTGAGCGTAATTGATTCTGCGCCGTTGTTTTGCAATTTGATTTTTCCTATTTCAGCGCCGTCTTTCAATTCTTTTTCAACGCGAAAACCGAGAGCCGGCTCAGCTGTCAAAATTATCATGTCGTTGATACTTAATGTTACACTCCGTTCGGCAACAACGGGCGCAGGCGTCTGTGCGGCCGGACGAGAAATGTTTTCCGTTAACAAACCTTTCAAAGTTTTTGTCTGCATGCCAATCGCAGCTCCCGCTATCACAAGCAAACCAATGAGAACACCGATTAGAAGATCGCGTTTGTTTTGATTGCGATGCGTTGTTTGATGCGGCGTGTGATGTGCGTCGTTGTGCGGCGCGTGATGATGATATTCGCTGTGCTGCATTTTTGTTTTTGTTAGATTTTGTAATTTTTACTGCTTCTATTTTATCATAAAATGCAAGTTTTAGCAAATTTTGTATTGTATCACAGTTAAGTTTCCATTGTAGATTAAATTTTTCAGCA
>CAZNCD010000026.1:8882-10240 GCA_964571575.1 uncultured Candidatus Peribacteria bacterium | reverse complement strand
TAGGTTGAGAAAATCAAATAAAAATGATATAATATATAGAAAAATAAAAACAAAATGAAAAAAATAATACTCGCAAGCCTATTCGCAATTTTATTGATTTTTAGCGCGATTCCGCAAGCCAACGCTTTTTGTTTGCTTGATTGCGGAGATGTCGATCAGGTAAGTTTTACAAGTTTTGAAGGAGGATTGCAGGCTCCGTCAAAAGAAGGTTATGCTCCGTCGCTCACGCAAGTTTCATCCGCGAGGGAATTTATCGTAAAAGTTGTTAATTTTGCTCTTGGATTTTTGGGTCTTATCGCGATGATAATTATTATCTACGGAGGCATAAGATATGTAACATCCGCGGGCGAAAGCGACGGAGTGGAAAAAGGCAAAAAAAGCGTTATGTACGCCACGCTCGGTCTTTTGGTCGTGCTTGGTTCATACGCGATTGTGAGCACTGTTTTGCAGGCACCCACGGGAACGGATGCCGGAACAAACACGCAAGGCGGAGGAGCCACAATGGTATTTTCCGTCGAACAAATAAAAAATATTCCAAAAGCGATATCAGACGCTTACGCGGTTTACAGCAAGAACAATCTGGATTTGCTTTCCGTAAAACGCGATACGAAAAATCTTCAAAATTTATTCATACCTCTCGTGTATTTGAGAGATATGGATCGATGGTCGCAAGAAACGGATATTGCGTTTAGATCCATTCAGAGCAGATTAACGGCAATCGCGCAGAGAAGCCCAAGAACATCGGTTCTGCAGGAAAGAGCGCAGCAATACGCGATATACACAAACGCGTGGATGGAAGAACGCAGAAAAGATGCGAAAATACAATCAAAAATTCCGCAATGTATCATAGCGAACGACGGCCAGAAATGTTATAAAGAAGCGGAATCGGCTTGGGAAAAAACAAAAAAATTTTTCGGCGACGACGGCAAATACAACTGCGAAGAGAAATGCAAGATGGGGGAATTTTCGAGCAAAACATTCGAAGCGATAAAAGGATTCACGAATTATTTGACGCAAGGCAGCGGAGATCAGAACGCGTTTATAATAGGCGGCGGCTCGGATTTTATGGATATAAGTTACAAAGCGTTCCAGAAAGATAATGAAGACATAGTAAATAAAACAATAGAAAGAATAAGAAAAACAATAGAAGAATTGCAAGCATCGGTGTCAAACGTTTCCGGAGATGTCACTGAGATGTTTACGGAAATAAAGAGAATGCTCAATACATTCGAAAATCCGGCCGGGAAAGACGAGCAACAGCTCAAAACAACCGCCGTTGATATGGTGGATAAAATGACGGAGCTAGAGCAAAAGCTGCAAAAAATAGAATTTGTTAAAGTCTATTTGTCCGCGGATCA
>CAZNCD010000026.1:0-8782 GCA_964571575.1 uncultured Candidatus Peribacteria bacterium | reverse complement strand
GGAACCGTTATTCCAATAATGAAATACGATGACAGCGGTTTTTTGCTTGTTGATAAACAAAGAATAAACGTCACATTGACGCAGGCGAAAAACGGAATAACATTTGACGCGGATGGAACAAGTTCGGCGAATGTCGCAGAAGGGTCTTCTTCCACGCAAGACACAATACAACGCATCAAATGGGATTTCGGCGATAGAACCGATACGATTGAAGGAGAGCCCGTTGGTCCGAATTTAACACCGACGCATTATTACACTCAAACGGGCGACTACATCGTAAACGTTGAAGTTACGGATAAAAACGGAATAAAAGACAGAAAAATATTCACGGTTTCAGTTTCAAATATCGCGGCGTTTATTGATATTTCACCCGTGCCGGTCGGCAAAACACAAACATTGTTTATGGTGAGCGGCAAAAATTCTTCAAGCGATAACGGCGCAATCACGGATTTTGAATGGGGCCTTGCGCCGGATATAAACAAGCTTGGAATATTGACAAAGCCGGATTTTTCAACAAAATTCTCAAAACCAAACACATACATCGTAACGCTGAAAGTGAAAGACAATCAAGGCAACGAAGCGAACGATGTCGCGGAAATAAAAATCGAATCAGCTCCGCCGGTCGCAAGATTTATGTATTCATTCCCAAAAACAACCCAGCCCGCAACCGTTCAGTTGGACGGCACAAAAACATATGACCCGGACGGACCGAATAAAGATATAATGTATTTATGGACAATAGAGGCCGAATCAACGGATTATCAATTTATTTCCGGAGATGCAAAATCCGCAAAGCCGCTTGTAAAATTCAACAATCTTGGAACGTATAAAATCACGCTCCGAGCGAGCGATAAAAACGAACCGGATAAAGTTACGGAAGATTCAAAGGAAATTCCGATAACGAATTTGCTTGATATTGCGTGGGGTTCCGATAACACGGCGTCTTCAAACCTTAACGACAAAGGAGAAGCCGTTGCGAAATTCACCGGAATAAGCGAACACGCGACAGGATTCGATTTTGATTTCGGCGACAACGAAATTGAAAGCGGAATGCCTTCTTCCGGAGCGATATCAATAACGCATGCCTACAAAAAAGCCGGAGTTTTCACGGTCAAATTAATAGTAAGCGACGAAAACAACAATAAAAATTCCGTTTCAAGAAAAATAATAATAGGAGGAGCAAAATCTCCGGTGGCCGTGATAAAACTTTCAATAAACGGAGAAGAATACGCGGACGCGCAAGATAAAATAACGGTCAGCAGAAAAGACGTTATTGCATTTGACGCTTCCGGCTCCATTAACACGGACGGCACAAAAAATAATCTTAAATATCAATGGGATTTCGGCGACAATAGAAAAAGCTCAAAAGACATAACAAGTTATACGTATAAAGAGCTCTCGCCGGAAAATACTCCATATAATGTTGAATTAAAAGTTACATCCGCGTCCGATGCCACAAAATCCGCGACCGACAAAATGAAAATCGCGGTTGTAAGCATGAAGCCGACGCTTAAATCCGTTATCGTGATGCCGGAATCAATGGAGCTTAAAACGCCGTTGAAAGTGGATTTAACCGCCGTTGAAGCAACGGATCCGGACGGCAGAATAATAAGTTATAAATGGAGATATTTTGATATAAACGATCCGGAAAAATATTTTGGCGAACACATGACTGCATTCCCTTCAACAACAATTACAATCGGCACAAAAGGCAACGAAGGCGATGCGAACAAATATAAATTTTCAGTTACTCTTGTTGATGACGAAAATAACGAAGTGGCGGCGGAAGATATTGTCGGAATGGATTTTTTGCCTTCGCTTGAAGTTGAAAACGGCCCGAATAAACCGCCAATCGCAAAAATATCAGCGGACAGAACGAGCGTGAAAGTCGGCGAATCAATAACGTTCACGAGCGCGTCATCCGATCCTGACGGAAAAATCACATCATATATATGGGACACGGACGGCACGGGTTTTGCCGCTAAAGAAGAAACGCAAAAAACATCAATGACAATAAAATACGACAAGCCTTCGTCCGAAGGCATAAAAGTGAGATTAAAAGTGATAGACGACAATTACGGCGAAACAATTTCGGATCCGATAACGATATATGTGATTTCAAAATATCAGGCGCCAAAAACCGCGTTCACGTCAGAACAAACGCCCGGCGCAAAAACGGTGTTGTTTAAAAACAATTCAACGGCCGATAGCGCGCAGGGCGCGAAAATCACGAAATACGTTTGGGATTTTGACACGCTTTCAACTTATCAGACGGCTGATACTGACGGAGACGGCAAAAAAGACAACGACACGGATTCCATTATCGAAAATCCTTTATATGCATATCCCGCGTACGGCACTTTTTACGCAAAGCTTACGGTTACGGATGACGACGGAAATCAAGCAAGCGTTATAAATCCTGTTATCGTGAAAGCTCCTCAAAGCGCGCCGACTGGCGCCGGATCGCAAAGCTCGCAATCAAGCGGCGCCGGAAGCGGATTTGGCGCGGAAGATATGGGTTTGAATCTTGGAAATGTTATCCCGGGTTCTGTGCCGGCGCAGCAATCAGGCTCAACCGGAGGCTCAACAGCAAGCCCTTCGACTCTCAATTTAAAAGTTTCAACAAATCCGGCAGCGGATAAAAACAACGGAAAAATTCATCTGGCGGGTGTATCGGGAGATGTGGAATTTTATTTTACCGAATCAATAGGGGAAATCGTTAAAATCATCGGAGATAAAAATATATATTTTGATACAAATGGAGATGGAATAAAAGACAACGATCAGGATTTCCAGACGCAAAGTAAAATTACGCCATGGAAAGCAAATTTCGAATCCGCGTGGGGTTCTATAGCAGTCAAAATAACGGCTTACGATAAAGCCGGAAATAAAGATTCGGTTGTAAAAACAATCGTTTTTGACTCGCTCACAAACGCGGGATCTCTTAATATATTCGTGGTGCCCGGCAACGTGGAATTATACGGGGCACTTGCGAGTATGTTTGGATTTGGTATATTAAGTGTAAGGGCTTTTAGACGCAAATCGCAAAAACGCCCCAAATAACACTTCACAAATTTCATTATGGCAGAAAATCAACGCGCGCAGACGCAGTCCGCGCAACTTACTCAACAAGCTGCGCAAAATCCCCAAGCGCCCGCGCAGACCGTACAGCCGAAGGCCGCGCAACCTGTTCAAGCCGCCGCGCAAGCGGCAGCGCCTCAAACACCGGCCGCGCCGCAATCAACCCAAACGCCCGCTCAACCCGCTCAAACACCGCCTCCAAAAAAAGCCAACACAAAAAAAGTGCTGATAGGATGCGGCGCCGGTTTTGTATTCCTTATTATAGTGGCGCTTGTTTTGACGTTTATTTTCCTCGGAGCGCCGACTGCGCAAAGAAGTCCGCTAGCCGAAGCTCTTGGAGTCGATCCGCTTACGCTTATAGATTCGCTTACAATGTTCGTAAGAATCTTTTTCCTGATTTTGGCGTTTATACTTTTTATCGCCGCAATGGTCGGCATTTTCAAAACAGCGTTGGCGAAAAAAGACGATCCATCGAGAAAACAAAGCGTTTTAATAGCCGGAGTTTCGGGAGCGCTTTTAATAGTCATATTATTTTTATGGGGCGGTTCGGAATTGTATCTTTATCAAAAAAGACAAGGCATACAAGCCCTTAAATTGCTTCAGCGTCCGGCCGTTACAACCGACCCCGGAATCACAAAAGAATTAAGCGCTCCAATCATTATAAAATTTGACGCGAGCGGGGCGGAAGCCATGTTGAGCAAATACAACATAATAAATTACGAATGGGATTTCGGCGACAACGAAAAAGGCAACGGCAAAACAACTTCGCATGAATATAAAGACAAAGGTAAAAAGCTCGGTGTTTTCCAGACCGTCCTTACCGTAAAATATAAAGACGCCAAAGCCAAAGAATTTACGCAAGTATACAATCCGATAGATATAACAATCACAAATTTGCGTCCGCAGGGCGAAATAAAAGCGGAGCCGATTTCGGGTGAAGCGCCGCTTAACGTTAAATTTGACGCATCGAGCTTTAAAGATTCTGATGGCAAAATTACGGCTTACGCATGGGATTTTGAAGGCACGGGAGAAAACCGCATGTTCACAGATTCAACCTCCGCGACACCGGAACACATTTTTGAAAAAGCCGGAACCTACGCGGTTCAATTAAAAATAACGGATGACGCGAAATCCGAAACGATAATCGAAAAGACAATCACGGTTGCGGAGGCCGCAACGCCAAAACCCGTGATAAAAGTTCAAGCTGAAGACAACGGGAAATTCATTATAGGCAAGCAATATCTGTTTGACGGCAGCGGCTCAACGGCTCCGGCCGGAACAATTCAAAAATACGAATGGGATTTCGGCGACGGTTCTTCAAAAGCGCAGGGCAAAATGGTGAGCCATACATTCGATAAGCCGGGAGAATACAGCGCAACATTAAAAATCACGGACGATAAAAATAAAACCGGCGAAATATCGCAAAAAATCACAGTTTCATCGCCCGCGTCATCTCCGATTGCTGTTATAACAACAACGCCCGCGAAAAAAAGCTCGGATAAAAACTTAATCGGCCGCGTTCCTTTTGAAGTGAAATTCGACGCAAGTTCCAGCACGGACGCGGATAACAATATAATAGAATATCAGTGGGATTTGGACGGCAACGGTTCTTCGGACGCGTTTGGAGCGAAAACCAATTATACATACATAAAAGAGGGGATATACGTTGTTAGTCTTACGGTTGTTGACGTGGATAATAACGAAGTAAAAACAACTCTTGGAGTTGACGTAAAACCACCGGGAGTTCAGACGAAATTGGAGGCAAATCCGGCTTCCGGAAGCACACCTTTGACCGTATCATTTGACGCTTCCGGTTCAAGCTATCCAAACGGAAAAATCGCAAGTTACGAATGGGATTTCGGCGACAACACTCCAAAAAGACTTGATAATGCGAAACTGACTTATAAATACGCGAAAATCGGAACATTTACAGCGTCCGTAACAGCCATCGGAACAGACAATTCGCGCGATACCGCGAAAGTTTTAATCACCGTTACGGAAGTTCCTCTTAAAGCGTGTTTCGAGGTTACGAAACACGAAGGCCCCGCGCCTCTCGTGATTACGCTTACAGCCACATGTTCAACCGGAAATGTCGCCAAATTCAAATGGGATTTAAACGGGGACGGTGTTTTTAACGATGCTGTGGGCGCGCAATTGACGCACACATTTGATGCGCCCGGAACATACAATGTTTCCCTTGAAGTCGAGGACAATAACAACGTTACCGATACCTTCAAAGATACGATAACGGTAACCGCGCCATAACATGAAAAAAAGCAATTTCTATAAACTGGTTGTCGCGGTTATAGCGATAATGTTGATTTTAGGCTTGATATTGCCGTATATCGCATAAATTCGGCGCAATATCTAAAGATCCGCAATTTTTATAATTTAGGCTTAACAAGGAGCCAAAAATTTGCTATAATATATAGATAAAAATAAAAACAAAATGACAGTGCAAATTTACCCGCAATCAGTCGGGCCTAAAAAGTCTTTCACGTCTAGGCTAAAATCCGCATTTACAGTGAGAAATATAGCCTGGACGCTCGGACTTGTGCTTGTTATCGGGAGCGTGATTTATTTCACCGGACAAGGCGGGTCATATAAAGGATTGTCGCTGTTGCCGATACAAAATCTACAACCGTTGCCAGCACCCGTTGAAGAAGCTCCGGCCGCGGTATTAACAAATGTGCCAGATATAAAAAATGCCGCTTTGCAAACAATACCATCATTGACTTTGAAATCCATACGGGGAGCGTCTGCAACGGAAGATTTGCTAACCGAAACATCACTATACAAACTACCCGAGCCTCCGGCCAGCACACCCCAGGGATTTGTTGGCCCTTTCCAGCCTAAGTCAACGGAGTCTGAGGCCTCATCTTCAGCGACAATCGGTGCGATAATCGGCGCAATTGAAACAATACAAAAGAAAGAGCCGGCCGTAAATTGTTTGGATATAGAAACCAGCTTGAAAACAAAATTGGAAGAATTCGAAAAAAATATAACAAAAACAGATTTAGCCGATGAAATACAAAAATTTTATAAAGAAAACTATCTTGCAATGCAGAAAAAATGCACGCTATCAGAAGATGTGAAAAAAGAATATGATGATTTATCGCTATGTCATTCTGATTGGCTCCAGCTTGAAACAGCGGATTCGAATGTTTTAAAAACAATCGTCAAAGAAATGGGGGATTTGGCTTGTCCCGTAACGACGGAATATCAAACGGCGCTTGCCTCCACGCAAAAATGCAGCGCTTCGGGACAAGACGCAAAAAAACTCTCCGATTTATTCGCGCAGAATTCATTGGAAGAAGCAAAGACATTGTATGATTCGATGGTCACAAAAGATCCAAACTGCAAATCAGCGAATTTTGAAGCGTTTTTCAGCAAAATAGACACTTGCAAAAATTTACTGACGCAATTTAAAGACGCGGTGGATGAAGAAGATAAAGATCTTGCGGAAAGCATCCTTGAAGACGACATAAAACCAACATGCGGCAATATAACAATGTCAAATGAAATGAAAACCGCATATGAAAATCTCATCGCGGATAACATAAGCAACCGCAACAATCCGCCGCAAATAGCGCCGCCGCCGGTTGCGCCGCCCGCTGATTGCGGATCTTATTTTGAAGAGTTGAGCACGGCGATTGATGACAATCAAAAAAAAGACGCGGAGCTTTTGCACGCGAACGCGATGATCGCAGGATGCATAACGCCTCCTGATTTGCAGGGAAGATATACTATATTGATGAACGCAAAAACAGATGCGGGAATCCCGAAAAAGACAAATCTTCCGGCATGGGGATCGGAAGGGGAATGGGCGAATCCGGCGGACCAAACGCAGCAAACCGCATCAACAGCCGCTGCTCAGACCGCGGCCGCAATCCAAACCCCTGTACAAAAAATTTATTCAACAACAACAATAGCGGCAGCGCCAACAGCAACAAAAACAATCCGGCCATCCGCGTCAAAACGTATTAAAAAAACAGCCGAAACCGGACCCGAAGCGCTCATATATTTATTGTTCGCGGCCGCAAGTTACGGTTCGGCAAAATTCATAAGAAAAAAATAAAAATTAAATATATATAAAAACAAAATAACAAAAACAAACATGGATCAATTATTTCAAGACCCAAATCAAAAACCCTCTTTTTTCAGTGTCAAAAACATCGTCATGATTTTACTGCTTGTGGCGGTGATTGGCGGCGTTATTTATTATTTGACAATAGGCGGAGGAGGAACATTCAAAGGTTCCGTAGTTACCAGGCCCGACGAATGTCAAACGACTGAAACTAAACTGGAGCACCAAAAAGATCTCTTTGACGCAAATCCAACACAAGAGATTTTGGACGCTTTTAAAACTTTATTTAGATCGGCTCCGGAAGGCTGCGATGTAACAACTTATGGAGATGAGATTCCGTCAATGCAAGCGCAACTGCAGGTAAAACCGGAAGTAAGCAAAGACGCCGAGTCCAAAAAAATCGCATTGCAATGTAAAAACTTAAATACCAGATTTGAAGCTGACTTAAATAGTAGCAGTCTGATTGCGGCAAAAAAACTATATGATATAAAAGGAGATTGTACTCTTGATAAGAAAAGCCAATATCTTGCCGCAGTGGATGATGCGTGCGGCAACGCCAACGATATTTTGTACAATGCCACGAAAAAAACCGCGGAAATAAAAAGCCAATACAAAATTTTTATAGAACTTAAATGTTCAAATTCAAATGGTGTTATCGATATATATCAAAATCTACCGGAAAGTGTTCCGGCATCGACAACAGAGACGCAACCGGATCATTTTAAACAGCCGCTCAAAACAGACGAAACACCCGCGGCAACATCCGGCGGCGATACAACCGACACATCAACCGACGCACCATCCGGCGACACAGCAACGGTAACAGACACGACAACCGACGACACATCATCCGGCGGCGGCGTTGTTGTTGGCGGCGTAAACACCGGAACAAACATAACAGCTTATTGCAACCAAAAAATGGATACATTCGCGGGTTTGATTGATATAGCGAATGAAAATCCAACGGGAGTAAACGCGGATAACGCGTCGAATTTATATAACGATATAAATAACAACTGTCCGAAGATGCCAAAAGACCTTAAATCCGCTTATATGTCGCTTTTACAGCAATATGGAAGTGGACAGGATGCAGTAGGCGGAACCCCGATAACAGGCGCAGACGCAATCGGCGGTAGCGGTTTTGATGACACAAACGACGACTTGCTCGGACTTGGAGAATTGCCATCATATCAAGAATCGGGCGCTCAACTTCCCGCGTGGGGTAGTGAAGGCGAATGGGACACAGCCGCAAAACAATCCGGATCGGATCAAACCGCGCAAAAAACCGGAACCGGAACCAACGCACAAAAATCCGGCGCAATGCTGAAAAACCTCGGCGCGAGCACATTAACGCAAACAAAAGGATCAGCCTCTTCGGTTAAAAGATCAACAGCCACTGGACCCGAAGCGCTCATATATTTATTGTTCGCGGCCGCAAGCGGCGCGGCAAGTTATGGCGCGGCGAGATTTGCCAAACGCAAGAAAAAATAATAATCACGGGAGGGGGGGGCGACGATTAGGGGTACGGCCAAGGAATCTAGCTTGGTGTACCACCTGGCACTGCGCGATATTTTTGCACTTTTTGATCGATTTTGTATTTCGCCTCGTTTTTAT
>CAZNCD010000025.1:0-10341 GCA_964571575.1 uncultured Candidatus Peribacteria bacterium | reverse complement strand
TTGCTTTGATGGAGAAGGAAATAAACAGACGGAAAAGAATGATAAGCGGACAAACTGGATTTTAAGCCAAAAAAGATGTATAATTATTCGATATGTCGAATCAAGATTTGCAGCAATGGATGGCGGAGCATGAACAGCCGGATCATAAATCCGACAATTTTCACGCGAATGAAAAAGTCCGCTATGAACAATTAAAAAACGAAGTTCAAAATGCGCGCACGGCGCTATTGCGGGCGGAAGTCTTTGCGCATGAAATCAAAGTTGAAAATTTACCCGGCGATATAGTCGGAAAAACAGAGGCGATGAGGATAGCGGTTGATCCCGTTGTTTTTAGAGATTTAACTTTCGCGACGCACACGCTTGCCCATGAAAAAGCGCATAAATCGGGAATTGCAAATGAAGGTCTCGCGGAACTCGCGGCGATTATGAAAGCAAAAGATGCGTCAATGCCGGAATACGTTGCGTTCACGGAAAATGTCAGAAAAGTCGCGGACACAGTCGGCTGGCAGACAACTCTTGATCTTTACGAACAAAAATCGTACGAATTTATGTTTAAAATCTTCGTTTCAAAATCCATGAAAACCGGAAAAAGTTATACTCAATGTATTAAAGAATTCGAAGCCGCATTCCCGGAATTGGAAGTTTTGGCGCAGAAAAATTAACAACACAATCTGAAATTTCCCTGGAATTTCCGCCGCAGCTGCGACGCAGTCCAATAAAAAAGCCCCGCAATGCAGGGCTTTAAATGTAACTGCCGTTCATATTATTTGCAGCAGCAGCACTTTTTCTTTTTTGAGGTTGCCTTCTTTTTCTTTGCAACCTTCTTTGCTTTCTTTTTTACCATAATCGCAAAGAGGTTAAATAATACTAACATTCACACCATATAAAATGATATGATAAATATCAAGATGAAAAACTTAAAAATTTATACGGATGGAAGCTGCATAGGGAATCCCGGTCCCGGAGGATGGGCAGTTTTGATTTTAGAAGGAAATAAAAAAACCGCGTTAAAAGGCGGAAATCTGGATACAACGAACAACAGAATGGAAATGACGGCGATAATCGAAGCGCTGAAATGGATGGCGAAAAATGCCGTCAAACGCGCCGAGATTTTCTCCGATTCAAATTTATTGATTCAATCTCTCACGAAAAATTGGAAAAGAAAAAAGAACAAAGATTTATGGAGTGAAATGGACAAACATCTAAAAAACAAAATAATAAAATGGACTTGGGTGAAAGGCCACGCGGATAATAAATATAACGAAGAAGCCGATAGAATCGCCCTTGTGGAATCGATAAAAGCAAAAACAATGTCGCGGCTTCCGCGCGCCGAAATCAACGACCCCAGACAAAAATTATTTTAGAAACGCGTCCAATTTATTTTTGAGACTTTCTTTCGATTGAAAACCTATTACGGTGTTAACGACTTCTCCGTTTTTAAAAAAAACCAAAGTTGGAACGCTTTGAACGCCGAACTTAATGCTTGTCTGCGGATTTTCATCAACATCGAGTTTGCCGATTTTGACTTTTCCCGCGTATTCATCGCTCAACTCATCAATTACCGGACTCATCATTCTGCACGGCCCGCACCATGTGGCGAAAAAATCCACGAGAACGGGTATGTTTGATTGAACAACATTCGAGTCAAAGTCATTATCCGTGAAATGCGCTGTTGACATAATGAATTTTGTTAAAAATAATTATTTCCTCGCCTCCGACAATTCGCCTCCGGCGGCATAAACAATAAATCAATTCTAAACGAATAAAAAATTTCGCACAATATTTTTTTATACGTCAGTTTCACGCGGCTTCATCCGTTCCGCTTGAACCCCGTCCGATTCGTTGCCGGTTGGTCCTCCGCCAAAACCGCCGATAAGTTTCGATTTTTGATAAATATTTTCGATATTGCGCGTAAATATATTCGGTAAAATCGTCGGAGCGGAGCCGATAAACGATTTTCGCAGAATCCGCAGAAACGGCAATTTGCGCGTCGCCATCTTATAAATCGATCTTCGTATTTCTTTCTTGTCTTTATACATCGGATCAAGCGCAAAATTAAGAAGAATCAACGCCTGATTTATTTCAAGAATTTTATGCTCGATTTTTTCTTCCGGATTTCCGCGTTCCATGATGATTTTGAAGAACAATGTGTCGTTTATTTTTTTGATATCACCGTCATAAGAACCGGTTGTGCAGCTCACAAGATTTTTTGACGGCATCGCAAACATAAGAGAAAACCTGAAAATGTCTTTTTTCCCGTTTGTGGCAAAAATTCCGACAAAAACATGATCATCATCACACTCTTTCATCAATGACGCGAGGCTCTGTTTTATGACATCGTCTTTCAAGACCACGTCCATTATTTTCTGTGCGAGATCTTTATCGATTTTCTTGATATCCTTGAGCTTTATCGCTTTCCCGTTTTCCATCAATTTCACCAGTTTTACAATAGTGTTCGCGTCAAAATCAACAAGAAAATTCTGAAGTTCACTCAAAAGTTTTTCGTAATATTCGCTCAAAGCATTCTCGACTTTTTCCATAAATATCTCGTAATCGTTTTCAAGCTTGGAAAGAACAACGGTTATGCCGCTGTCCATAACGGCCTTAAAAGTGTATTCGTCTTCGTCGAATTCATGCATTTGGAGAAAGGGGAAAGGTATCAAAAAAGCATCGTTCAATTCCGGCACGATGACTATTCCGCCGCCGTATATTTTAAACTTTGCCTGACCTTTGTTTATTATTTTTTGCATGGGATTTATACGTTCAAAAAAGCCTTCAAAAGTCGTAATGAATTCGCCTTGTTTCAAAAAAAGCGCACCGATGATAAATTCATTTCTCAATTTAAAAAAATCGTGAATAAATTGGTCAAATGACGTACCCGCATGGCTTAATGTGTAAAAATCTTTCAGAAATGTGGAGAAAGACAGGGTTTCATCACGCAGGCTTAATTCTTTTATATCGGAAAAACTGATCATTTCACCTCTGTCATTCGCGCCTTTGCCTTTCAGTTTCAAACCTTTGTCGTACAAAATAACTTCACCTTCTTTTTCGATAAAAATTTTATGAAACAGATTTGATTTTTGATATCTAAGACTGTAAGAAATCGGCATAAAAGAAAGATTAACTGAATTAAAGCTTTGCCAAAAACTCTATGAATCTAGAGGATATGCAAGATTGAACAATCATAGTTTAGGGGGAAAAGCGAAGTTTGTAAAGCGGTTTCTGTAAAACGGGAAAAGAGGCATGGATTTTTGAGCATGCCTCTTTATGTTCCTTCGATAAATTTATGATATTGTTTGATCAACCGCATCTTTAATCCCGTTGGACACTTGTTCCGTTTTGGTTTTATCGTTTGTTTCGGGAACAGGAGCGGTTTTTGTTACTATTGAAGCTAAATTCGTCTCGAACAAAAATTTAAGCTGTTGGATAAATCTATACAGACTATACAGGTATTCCCGGTATCGTTCCCGCGAAAAGTGAGAATTGGTGCTGCCTGTTAGCGTGTGGCTGATAGCTTCGTCTATACAAGAACAACAGCAATCACCGAACCCTTTAGCAACTTCTTCTATATTAGAAGGATTCTTTAAAAGCTCAATTTCTTCCGGCTGAAAATTCCCTATCAAATTTGCGGCAATAGTAGTGATCATGACTTGAATTTCATCAGTTATATTATTTGCATTCAACAGTTTATCAATCAAAGTTTGAGTATTTTCCTCAAGAAAAAATTTTGCCTTAGCAAACATAACATCCTCTATCGTTAACATTTTTACAGTTTCCATGTTGTTTCTAATTAAATTATAAGATAAATATTAATTATAGGTCTTGCAAGACCGTATTATGTTTATTATCGGCCAATTTATACGCGGTTTTTTGCTGTAAAGAATAATGTTCTATAAATGACGCCGATGCCTGCTGGTTAAAACCATTGGAATCAAAACTCGAAAGCGCTGAATTCAAAAGCGAATATTTTGAGTCGATGGAAATAACATGAACTTGTCCTTTAAAAATCATGCATTTGACTTTGCCGCTTACTTTTTTATTATGGTTGTCGATAAAGCCGTTTAAATCAGCCATTAAAGGCTCATGCCATTTTGCGCTGTAGCACAAATCCGCCCATTTGTTGTCGACTAGCTTTTTGAAATCAAGCTCTTCTTTTGTGGATACGGCTTTTTCCAGTTCTTTATGCGCTTTTATTATGATTTCCGCGGCGGGCTGTTCATAAATGCCTCTGATTTTAAGTCCGATGATTCTGTCTTCCGTGAAATAAAGAGTGCCTACGCCGTGCACGGCGCCAAGATTCGTCATCGCCTTAATCATATTAACCAAATCAAGTTCGTGCCCGTTGAGTTTTACGGGAAGACCTTCTTCAAATCCAATCGTAATAATGGAAGGCTCGGAAAAAGCTTTTTCCGGTAGTTCATTCTTGATGAGAATTTTTTTCAAATCCGGAACAGCTTTAATATCCTCGATGTCTCCGCCTTCCGCGGATATTCCCCATAAATTCTGATCGTACGAATAAAGTTTGCTGTGGTCTTTCAACGGAATATTATGCTTTTTGGCATACGCAATCTGTTCGTTTCTCGTCAAAGCCCATTCCCTGACAGGCGCGAGAATTTTTATCGAAGGATCGAGAGTCGTGATATAAGTGTCGAATCTGACTTGATCGTTTCCCTTGCCCGTGGCGCCGTGCGCGATTACGGAAATTTTTTCTTTTTTCGCGACTTCAACGGCTTTTTTGGAAATCAAAGCCCTTCCGAGAGGACAAAACAAATGGTATCCGCCTTCGTAATCCGCGTTCGCTTTTATGGCTTTCGTAAGATAAAATTCCGCGAATTCTTTCTGGGCGTTTAATACAATCGCTTTTTTTACGCCGAGCTTTAAAGCTTTGGATTTTATTTCGTCAAAATTCTCATCCGCTTGTCCGATATCAAGCGTTAGCGTATAAAGCTCCGCGCCGTATTTTTCCTGAATCCATTTGATCATTGTTGAAGTATCAAGACCGCCGGAATATAAAAGCAGAACTTTTTTAAAAGGGCCTTTGGCTTCGTAATTCGTGATTTTGTGATATGTGGGTTTCATTGTTGTTGGGTTAAAAATTTTAATAGTGCTTTCGCTATATAAAGTTTTGCTGACGATTGGGCAAAAACCATGGATGCGGGGCCGTCTATAACGTCCGATGTTATTTCTTCTCCTCTGTGAGCCGGCATGCAATGCATAATCTTTACGCCGGATTTCGCGTGGGAAAGCAATTTTTTATTCACCTGATACGGTTTGAAAATTTCCAGTCTTTGCTGAAATTCATTTTCAAGACCCATCGAGACCCACGTATCCGTGTAAATTACATCGGCGTTTTTTACGGCTTTTTCCGGTTCATTGCAAATTTCAGGCTGATGTTTTTTCGCAAGCTGTAAAATTGACTCGGGAATTTCATAGCCTTTTGGAGTGGCGATAGAAAATTTTATATCCATAATATCGCATCCAAGCATCAGGGAATTTGCCGTGTTGCATCCGTCGCCGACAAAAGCTATTTTTAAGTTTTCCGGAAATCCGCCGAAATAATCATAAACGGTATATAAATCAGCCAAAGTCTGCGTCGGATGGTGCAAATCGCAAAGAGCGTTTATCACGGGTATGTTGGAGTTTTCGGCCAATAACTTTATCGTCTCGTGCGAAAAAGTTCGCGCCAAAACAATATCCGTAAAATTCTCGAGATTTTTAGCGATATCGGAAATCGATTCCCTGCCTTTTATGGCCGATCCGCTCGCGAGAATATCCGAACTGGTGAGATAAACGGCATTGCCGCCCAGATGAATCGCGGCCACTTCAAAAGATACCCTTGTTCTTAACGAAGGTTTTTCAAAAATCATAGCCATCGTCTTGCTTTTAAAATAAAGGGTGTTTTGGCCGCTGTTTAAATATTGGCATTGCAGATCCTTTGCGTCTTTGAATATTTGCAATATCTCCTGTTTTGATAAGTCCGTTATTTTAGTTAAATGTTTAGTCATATTTTATTGGTTAGATTCGTAGATTTGGGGACAGTTCTCCTTAAGGAGAACTGTCCCCTTAAGTAACAAAAAAAGGCCTCGCCTGCGCGAAGCCTTCTAAATTCACGTCTATGAAACAATCACCGACGGAATCGGTTTGGCTTCGCAAAGTTTGCGCGGCGTAAATTTAGAAGAAATATTTTCATAGCGTTTTTATTAAAGCGCAAGTCTTTAAAAATGTCAACATATAAAATAATTGCGCGGCGCGACTCGAATTGGTAAGGTTGATATATGAAAATAAAAAGCGTGTTCTTCGCGTTGATTTGCGTTTCAGTTCTAATGACAATGGCGGTTTTGACGGCCGTGGCGATTTTAAGTATTTCAAGCGGAAACAGATACGGCATAAAAACCGTTGCAGAAAACGCAATCATTAAAGCCGAATCAAAAGAACTGGCATCCGATGTCAAAAAAACCGATTTCATTTTCACTGCGCTTGGCATTAAATGGAGTACAAACGAAGATATAAACTTATATCTTAAAGCGCGTGAAAAAAACAAATGGACGCCTTGGACGCAGGTCGGCCAAGAGCAGGACAATAAATATGAGAATGAAGGCAACAGCGGATTTATGACAACAAATTCGGCGGACGCTTTTCAATATAAGATAGAGCGAAAAAACAAAAAAAGTGACGGACAAATAATCGCGGATATGGAAATCACATACATAAACGCGAGGAATCCGATTCCTAAAAAACTATATGCGGAAACGGCGCGTGCGGACAACAAGCTCAAAATAATATCTCGCGCCGAATGGGGAGCTGATGAAAGCGTAAGGATCTGGGATCCGTCGCGTCCAAAACCGGATATAAAATCCATTGATAGCGATTACGCGGATAAATTTTCCGACGAACTTAAAATCGTAAGAAAAGTAACGACAAATTCCGCGGGACAGGAGTTGACATGGTCGCTTGAATATCCTGTAAAAGCCACAAAAGTCATAATCCACCATACGGATTCCGTGAAAGATCTTGATAATCCGGCGCAGGCTGTAAGGAATATTTATTTATGGCACACGCTTGGACGGGGTTGGGGCGATATAGGATACAACTATTTGATTGATCCAAAAGGAAATATTTATGAAGGACGATACGGGGGCGAAGGAGTTGTCGGAGCGCATGCCGGAAAAGCGAACACGGGTTCGATAGGCATAGCACTAATGGGAGATTATGAGAATAACGATGTGCCGGAGGCCGCGCTTAATTCACTTGAAAGATTGATCGCGGAAAAAAGCGCAATTCACAAAATCAATCCAATCGGACACTCGGAATTTAGAGGGCAGACACTGCCAAATATAGTAGGGCATCGCGATGTTATGGCAACCGCGTGTCCCGGAAAATATTTATACGCAAAACTTGAAATCATAAAAAAACTTTCAAAACAAACGCCGGAAACAACATTCGAAAAAACATTTTTCCGGATACAAAAAAAACAAGGTTATGATTACGAGGATTTATCCGGAATTTATTACATTAGTACTGATCCGGGCAAAACAAAACAAATAACAATAAGAATAAAAAACACCGGAACAGTTTTATGGCCGTCCGGTACGCAATTAATAATCGGCGGAACTAATGCTTTTGCTGACAAATTGGATATAAAAACAGACAAAATATCCGCGACGGTTTCACCGGGCCAAATAGCGGCTTTTAATATGACAATATCGTCAAAATATAAAGAAGGGCTTGTGGAATTAAATATTGCGCCGATGGTGGGAGGTAAAACAAAACTCGAAAAATACATACAAATTCCAATTAATATCGCGCCGTCGATTTATTCATATGAAGTTGTTGGGTCAAATTTGCCGTCCGGAACCGTAAAATCCGGTGCCGTTTTGACCGGCTGGATTGATTTAAAAAACACAGGAAACGCGCCGTGGTATAAAACAGGCGACAACACTGTTCATCTTGGTACCGAAAATCCACGGGATAGATTAAGTTTGTTTACGGGAACGCCGTCCGCGCGCATTGGATTTTTAAACAGAAAAAAAGTAAATCCCGGCGAAATCGGCAGATTTCTCTTTAATTTTCGCGCGCCTCAAGAAGCAGATGAATACACTGAATATTTTGCTCCTGTTGTTGAAGGCGTAAGGTGGATGGAAAGCAAAAATCTCAATTTCAAAGTCTTTGTTTATAATTATCCTTATAATTACAAAATTTACGGCGTCAGTGCGCCGAACACTTTCGTCGCAAGTGAAAGCAAAACAGTCTGGATAAAGTTACGGAACACCGGAAGCGTGATATGGACTCAAACCGGAACAAATAAACTCACAATTTCACCGCTTGCTTCGCAATTCAAAATAAAAAGTTATAAATTGGTTGAAAATTCCGTTGCGCCCGGCGCCATCGGTACAATCGAATTAACGCTTATTGCTCCGCAAAAAACAGGTGAATATGATTTTAGATTTAAAGCAAAAATAGGCGGCGCGCTTTTAACGCGGATACCGATATCAATTTCCGGCGCAGTCCAAACAACACAACAAATATCCGCCAGCGCCACCAAGCAATCTACGCAAAAATCAATCAAGATCGCGCTTTCTTTCAACGGCAACCCGATAATCACCGCGAACGGAAGCTTTAAATTAATGTCAAACGGACAAATTTTGCGGACTTTTAAATCCAACGACGAAGTTTCGGTCGAATTCAAAAATTTCAGATATTATATCGCGTCAAAAGATTATTCGGCCGCGCTGAATACACCGCCGCGATTTGAGCCGATTTCCGAAGCAATTCTTGAAATAAAAAATTACGAAAAAAGGCCAAGCTGGAACACAAATCTCAATGACAATAAATTTCGCGGAACGCTTGAAGTTATATATCATAAAAACGCGCTGCGCGTTATCAATGAACTCGCGGTTGAAGATTATCTCAAAGGTCTTGCGGAAAACACAAACAGCGATCCGTTCGAAAAAATAAAAGCAATAATTGTGGCGGCGCGTACGTACGCGTTTTATTACGCAACAGTCGCGCAAAAATTTCCCGGCGCGCCGTATGATTTGGACGACGACCCGAGTTCAACTCAAAAATATCTGGGCTACGGATATGAAATTCGCGCTCCAAATGCTGTCAAAGCGGTGAATGAAACAGCAGACGTTGTAATAACTTACGGCGGCGAACCGATTAAGGCCGCGTATTTTTCATCAAGCGACGGCCGCACGCGAAGTTACAAAGAAGTATGGGGAAGCGATGTTTCGTATTTGCAAAGCGTTCCGGACCCATATTGCAAAAATCAAGTGTTATCGGGCCACGGCGTTGGTTTGAGCGGATGCGGCGCAACGGGGATGGCGCAAGCCGGAAAAACAGCGGAAAACATAATCAAATATTATTATCAGGGAGTGGAGGTAAAAAAAATATATTAAGCTGTCGTTTAATGCTTGATTCAAGTCGGAAATAAATCTTAATTTTGATAATATTTTTTCGGAACGTCCCGAAAAAATATTACGCGATTCGCGGATTATTTTGTAATTCTGTTATACTATTCCCGATGTACACTCTCGAAATCGACACAACCGGAAATCCATGCAAAATCGCGCTGAAAAAATCCAGCCGCCGAATTTTCAAAAAAACTTGGCAGCCAAAACAAAACGAAGCGCGAACTGTTCACAAAATTCTGGCGAACTTGCTCAAAAAATATCCGGATTTACGCGCAAAAATCAGCGCCGTAAAAGTAAATAAAGGCCCCGGCTCATTCACGGGTACGCGCATAGGCGTAACAGTTGCGAACACAATCGCGTTCTTGATCGGCGCAAAACTCGTCGCGCCGATTTATAACAAAAAACCGCACATCACCAAACCCAAGAAAAAACACTTAAATTTTTAACGCGCGCGACGCTTGCTAACACGCGCAATTTTTATGAAAGGAAATTTATACATCGTCGCAACGCCAATCGGCAATCTTGAAGATATTACGCTTCGCGCGATTCGCACACTCAAAGAAGCTGACTTCATAGCCGCGGAAGACACTCGTCATTCCAAGATTTTGCTTGATAAGTATGAGATAAAAACTCCGCAAATAAGTTTCCATTCGTATTCAGACGATCGCAAACTTTCGCAATTAATCGAGTTATTAAATTCCGGAAAAAATATAGCGCTGATTTCCGACGCAGGAACTCCGGGCATTTCCGATCCCGCGTATAAACTCATTCAAGAAGCTCTCAAAAATGAAATAAAAATAGTTCCAATTCCGGGAGCATCAGCAATTTTGCCTGCACTCGTCGGTTCCGGTCTCCAGATGCATTCATTTGTTTATTTTGGCTTTCTCCCGCTAAAAAAAGGTCGCCAAACTTTGTTCACTTCATGGAA
>CAZNCD010000024.1:0-10451 GCA_964571575.1 uncultured Candidatus Peribacteria bacterium | reverse complement strand
TTATCGGGTTCCTTTTCTGCCAGCACTTTTTTAAGCGCGTCAATTTTTTCCTGCACAGGCTTTTTTACGCTTTCCGGAACTTTTTCGCCCGCGTCTTTCAATGTTTTTTCCGATTGAAAAACAAGCATCTCCGCGCGGTTTTTAAGATCCGTGAATTCGCGTTTCTTTTTATCTTCCGCTTCATGCATTTCAGCTTCCTTTTTCATTTTTTCGATATCTTCTTTGTTCATATTTGAGCTGCCCGTGATTGTAATGTTTTGAACTCTGCTTGTGGCCTTATCAAGCGCTTTTACATTCAAAATTCCGTTCGAATCAATGTCAAAAGTCACTTCAATCTGCGGAATTCCGTGAGGAGAGGGGGGAATGTTGTCAAGAATAAAGCGGCCCAATGATTTATTATCCGCGGCCATTGGTCTTTCACCTTGCAAAACATGGACTTCAACAGACGTTTGATTATCCGCCGCAGTTGAAAAAACTTGCGTTTTTGATGTTGGAATCGTTGTGTTTCTTTCAATCATCGGAGTTGCGACGCTGCCCAATGTTTCAATGCTCAGCGTCAACGGCGTTACATCCAACAGTTGAATATCTTTTACGTTTCCCGTTAAAACTCCACCCTGAATCGCTGCGCCAAGCGCAACAACTTCATCCGGATTTATTCCTTTATGCGGTTCGCGTCCAAAAAAATCTTTGACCAATTTTTGAACCGCCGGCATGCGCGTCATTCCTCCGACCAAAATTACTTCATTAATATTTTCCGCTGTGATTTTGGCGTCTTTAAGCGCTTTTTTGCATGGTTCAACCGTGCGCTCAACCAGATCCGTAACCAATGATTCCAATTTCGCACGCGATAATTTTGTAACAAAATGTTTTGGACCGCCGTTGTCTGATGTGAGGTAGGGGAGATTGATTTCCGTTTCCGTCATGCTGGAAAGTTCGCATTTCGCTTTTTCGGCCACGTCTCTTATTCTTTGCATGGCGATTTTATCTTTTGTTAAATCAACTCCGTTTTCTTTTTTGAATTCGCTTAAAATCCATTCAACTATTTTGTGATCAAAATCATCGCCGCCGAGTTGAGTATCGCCGTTTGTTGATAAAACTTCGAAAACGCCTTCGCCGATGTCCAAAATCGAGATATCAAATGTTCCGCCGCCCAAATCATAAACCGCTATTTTTTGCTCTTTGTGTTTTTTGTCGAGACCGTAAGCCAAAGCGGCCGCAGTTGGTTCGTTTATGATGCGTTTTACTTCCAACCCCGCGATTGTACCCGCGTCTTTCGTGGCTTGCCTCTGCGAATCGTTAAAGTATGCGGGAACGGTGATAACCGCTTCCGCGACTTTTTCTCCAAGATAACTTTCCGCGTCCGTTTTTAATTTTTGGATTACCATCGAAGAAATTTCCGCCGGACGTTTTTCTTCATTGTTTAAAATGACGTGCGTTTCACCGCCTTTTCCCTCAACGACTTTATACGAAAGTCTTTTCATGTCATCTTTGGTTTCACTGTATTGTCTGCCGATAAGTCTTTTTGCCGAATAAATTGTGTTGTCCGAATTCATCACCGCTTGTCTTTTTGCGGCAACTCCGACAAGTCTCTGGCTGTCTTTAATCGCGATAACCGAGGGGGTTGTGCGCGCGCCTTCCGAATTCGGTATTACAACGGCTTCCGCGCCTTGCATTACGGCAACGCATGAGTTTGTTGTGCCGAGATCAATGCCTATAATTCTTCCCATAATAGTGTTGGTTAAATATTTTTTCGCCTGTGCGCCTTTCGGCGCGGCGTGTTTAGTCTCACTGCTCTGGCGCAGAACGCGCGTTGCGCGCTGAATTAGCACTCACTATTATAGAGTGCTAAAAATCAATGTCAAGAGTTTTTTTACAAGCGTTTTACTTCCCGTCCTTCATTTTGTTTTCTAGTATAGAATTAATATTGTTTATTTTCTCAATAATTCCCCAGAAATAAGGCGTATTTTTAAGAAAAGTTTTATAGCTGTTTTGTTCCCTTGGGTCGCGTTTATTCAAATTATCCGCCCATTTCCAAAAATCCGGTATCGCATCCAGGTATTTATCATATAAATATAATGCGTTTTCATAATCTCCATATTTATACAGCATATCTGCAAAAGTCCTGATCCAATTTGGATGATATGGATTTTTTTCGAGAGCTTTTGTGTAAAATTCGCTTGCTTTTCGAGGATCTTCATCAGCATAAAAATTTCCTTTCCAAGCCAAAACATTACCCGAATTCCCCTCAATTTGTTCTAAATAAAATAGAGCCCTTCCCATGCTACTTGGATCAATAAATATCAGTTCATACCAAAGTTCGCTGTAATATGGCGTATATTCAAGCGCTTCCTTGTGTTTATTGATTGCTATTGAATAATCAATCGTATAATTTTCGCGAGAATCAGCATACGCCAGTTGGGACATATAAGGTTTATATACCGTGAAGATTCCGATATAGATGCTAAATAATAATATTGCGGGAGCTAACAAATAACATTTCCATCTTTTTACGCCGATGATTTTTTTCTCGCTATTTTTGGCTTGTGAAGCTATTAATCCCCCTAAACAGAATGCGATTATTATACTTATCGTAATATCTGAAAATGCAAATTGATTTTGAATGCTGTTGGCAATTATTAACAGCGACAATAATATTATTGTTTTATTCCTAGTTTTGAAAAAAAGTCTAAAAATAACGACTAGCAATGCTAAATAAACAAGCAAAGCAAATACACCGTGAGAAAATAATATTTCGAGGGTTTCATTATGAATTCTGTCAGCGTTGATATTGATATTTTCTTCTAAAGTTAGAAATTTTTTAGTTATTATTTCAGAAAAATAAATGTAAAATGTTTCTTCTCCATACCCCAATAGCGGATTTTTTTTAATTAGGTCGATTGTTCCGTTCCATATTTCCAGGCGCGAATTAAATGATCTCAAAGCAGTATCAGAAAGCGAAAATCTGTCTTGCGGCAGAATTGCGAAAAGAACTCCGATGATCAAAACGCCAATAACAATCAACGTTTTATATCTTTTAATGATCTGTAAAAGCGCTTTAAAATATCGTATTGAGATGAGTATAACTGCTAGAATTAAAGCTATAAGTGCAATTCTTGTTCCGGATAAGATTAAAGCAGTTAATACAAGCAAAGCCCCTAAAGCATAGAATATTTTTTTATTTTTTTGTTTTTCCAAAATGAAAAAATATCCTCCTATAATAGAATTTAGAAGCATCAATTGTCCTAGATACGATGGATTTCCCGAGAAGCTAAAAACCCTTTGCGCAAATATGTTGATGTCATAATTACTAAAAAATGGATTAAATCCTATTTTTTGCAATATTGCATATGTTGCCACCACTATACCGCTGATAAAAATTATTTTTAGCGCTTTAAAAATCGTTTTTTCCGATAATACGAGCGAACTATAGATGATAAAAAATAAAAGAAATAATTCAATAATAAATCCAAAACCGCGGTTATATGTGCCGTACAAGGTTACAATTGGGGTATCCGATAACGCATTTGTTATTGAATAAATGCTTATTTGCAGTATTAACAGGAAAAAAATTGGCGATTTAAATATATTTTTGAAAGCATAATCTTTTTTATAAATCAAAACTATCGCTAATGATATTAATGTTATTACCATTAGCGATTTGAATAAAATTTCTTTTCCTTGCGTAAATGAATAAATAAAAGATGGATTGAAAAAAAGAGGGACTAAAAAGAGACTCAATATAATTGGTATTATATATGCCTCTTTCTTAAAATTTTCTATAAATTTTCCAATCCGCATTATTTAAGACTTTTTTGCATGTATAATTTTATAATTTTCGCCTTTTCTTGATTTGATAATGTAAATCTTGACGGATTTTTCTTGTATTCTTTTTTTGCTATTGATTTTAGAATATCTCCCGTTAATGCTTTTAATTTTGAAATATTTATCCTGGCTGCAACGTTTTTCGGAGCAGCAACAGCTGACGCAACAGGTGATGTGACTACGGATGGTACAGTGGAAGCGACTTTAGAAACAACCTTAGAAGTAACCTTAGAAGTTCCTCCGGGTGATGTTACTTTCGATGTGACTTTTGATGGAACCTTTGAAGTAACTTTCGATCCAACTACAGACAACACAGGGCTGGTTACAACAGATACAATTTTGTTTTTATATGAATAATAGTTAGCGCGTGTTGTAAAAGTTTTTGGTTGAAAAAAGCGTTCTTGAAGAAATTCAGATTTAACAGCTAGAACAGAAAGGCCCGCGATCAACACGATTGCAATTACCACGATTGCGATGTTTCGTTTTGACATAACATAGTGAGGGTTAAATATTATTTATTAAATTATAGCACAGGGGGGGGCTTTGCAAGATTATGTACGAGTCCACCCATAATTGCACTCCAAGAAAATTAACGCCCTATGGAGTGCAATATGTATCTGAACTTATGCAGCTCGCTGAATTTTAATATTGCGATTGATAACAGCAATACGTATTATGCTCGCGTAAAATTTTGTGGGAAATATGGATGAAAAAGAAAAATCATCATTCGGTTCAGTTGAATTCCAAGAAGGCTTGAAGTCAGTTGCCGAAGTATTTACGCGACTTGAGCTAATGGCAAATGGGATTCAAGATACAGCCGCCAAGCTTGCTTCTTTATGCGGATCAATTTCCGCGGCCGCAAAAAATGCACTTTCCATATCTTCAGGGGCGGAGTACGCCATTAAGTGGGCGAACGATCGTTATGGAACTCATAAAACGGATTGCGCGGTTGCCGTTTATCTTGCGGAGCGCTTGAACAGATATACTTTCCGGCGGCAGATTAGAGGCGATTTGGTTGCGCGAGGATTTAATGATGATACCGTAATGAATTCTTTTTATAGAGTCAAAAAGGACATAAATAACGACCCGAGATCTCCGTACAGGTTTGTTTCGTCAAATCGGGAAAGCGCGACTGGTTTAAAATCTCCGATGTGTTTTCCTCAGACCGCATATGCTTTGGTTTCAAAATCCGGATTACCTTATTTAACAGTGGCAAGAGGGGATACTGAAACATGAAATTATTTTGCGGCAGTTTCTCCATTCCCAACTTTTACTTTCGTCGGCCTTAAAACTTTATCACCGGTCATGTAGCCTTTTTCGATTTCTTCGAGGATGATGTCTTTTTCGCCGGGAATTTGCGCGATTGCTTCGTGGAAAGCAGGATCAAATTTTTTGCTTACTGAATCAAAAGATTTTACGCCATATTTTTCAAGCAAGGAAGTGAGGTGCCCTGCGATAGATTGAATGCCTTTTTTATGATCTTCCGGAATTTCATCAGCAGCCATTGCCGCGAGCGCACGCTCAAAATTATCTAAAATCATTATTATTTCAAGCAAAATCGCGGTGTTTACGAATGCCGCGAGCGACGTTTTTTCTTCTTCCGCGCGTTTGCGATAATTGATCAAATCCGCCATCGCGCGCTTTGCGGTTTCAGTCATAGCGGCGAGTTGTTCGCGCAGAAGCTCGAGTTCGGTTTTTGGCGCGGGTTGCTGCGGCGTTGGTTGTGTCGGCTGTGCCGATTGCGTTGGGGATTGAGACGGCGTCGGTTGCGTTGGTTGTTGCGCCTTTGGCGCTGTTTTATCATTCATGACACTATTTTTTTAATTTCTTCTACAAGAACCATATTAAACGGATAATCCATCCTCATCGGACCGAGAATTCCAAAAAAACCTTCATATCCGTTTGCGTGATATTTTGTGACAATAATGCTGTAGCTTTGTACTTGCGGCAAAATATTTTCCTCGCCGATAAAAACTTTTACGCTGTCATCGATATCAAGCGAGTGCAGAGTATTCAGGAAATTGTCATTATTTTCAAGTACTTCCATAACTTGGCTTGCATGCATCGGGTCATTCATAAATTCCGGCTGGCGCATAACATTCGAAATACCGAGAAAAAACGTGCGTCTGTTATCCGGCAAAGTCGCGAAACTTACATTATTTGTTGCGCGGCTAAGCAAATTTACAGCGTCGTATATTCGCTCTTTAGTTTTTTCGAGAGCGTATTCCCGTCTTATTTGTATCAGCGCTTTCACGGCTTTTTTTCTGGCGCCTTCGTAATCCGCGATATCTTCAACATATTTTCTGTAACCCATTTGCGTCGGCACGCGACCGGCGGAAGTATGTGGCTGAAAAATATAACCTTCGTGCTCAAGCTCCGCCATGTCGTTTCGTACAGTCGCGGGGCTGACATTAAGATGATAGTGAACAATAATTACGTTTGATCCAACGGGCTCGGCGGTTTCGATGAATCTTTGGACAATGGCTTTTAAAACACTGATTTTGCGATTTCCAAATTGCATGATGTACGTTAAATTAGCACTTGAGAGTATATAGCGCCAATGTGGTCAAAGCAAGTTTGTTAAAAAGACCCTCCGTTTACGCTCCGGAACTGTTGCGCTAAATTTGATTCCCTACGCAAATAAGTGATGCGTTTTTCGGTCAGATTTATCATTGATTGCGCGTGGTTGCTTGTTAACGCGACTTGCATTGCTTGCGCTCCCGCGACTTTTGAGCCTATTATTTCGCTTTCCTTTGTCAGAGTTTGACGCGTTGCTTCTAATCGCTTGATCGTGTAGCCTTTTGTGACTTCTTTTCCGGAGAAGAAAAGTGTCATTATCGTTATGAGCGCGCTGAAAATTATAAAAGATATGATTAAGGCCGTTGAATTTATCTCGAATTTTGTTGTTTGTATGCGTTTTTGTCGAGGCTGCCAGTTGAGCCTTGAATAATAAGCCGAATTTTGCAGCGTTGTTTGTTGTTGCGGCATTTTGTTTATATGGTGTCGCTTTGCGACGGTTTATTTATAACGCCTGTGTCCGCCTTAGGCGGACGGCGTTACCAGTGAATTATTGTTTTAAGGGTACTTTCCATGTTGTTGCGCGGCGCAGAATCATTTAGGTCATATTTTTTCTGCGGCACGGAGTAAAGCGCTTCTGCTTCTAGGATTTGCCTGAATTTCATTTTCAGACGGCCTAACGGGTTTTTTTGTGAGAATTTTGATAGAAGGTTCATGTTTACATTGGCAAATTAATATATGTGGCGGACAGATGCATGTCCGCGTTTGAAATTTCAGAAAATGCTTTACAATGCGGTCCTCGAGTGAGTGATAAGAAATCACAACCAAACGGCCGTGTGGCGCGAGCGCTTCTATTGCTTGCGGTAAAACATTATTTAAAACTTCAAGTTCGTTGTTAACCTCAATCCTTAAAGCCTGAAATATGCGGGTTGCGGGATGGATGTGTTCGTAATAACGACGGGGGACTGTGTGTTCGATTATTTTTGTGAGTTGATCGGTGGTTTGGATTGGCGCTTGTCGGCGTTGTTTTTCAATTACCGATGCGATTTTGAGCGCATATTTTTCTTCTCCGTAACCCTGGAATATTTCCGTGAGTTTTTTAACGGAGTATTTATCGATTATTTTGGCGGCGGTTAAGTGGGTTAATTCTTTGCTAAATCTCATATCCAGCGGCTCCGATTTTTTGAATGAAAATCCGCGGTTTTCAAGTTCAAAATGAGAAGAACACAAACCAAGATCCAATAAAATTCCGTTTACTTTTTTTACATGATTTTTTACAAGCGTTTCAGTCAAATTTTCGAAGTTCGAATGAACAAAAATAATGTTTTTATACTCATTGAGATTTTGTTTCGCGATTTTTAAATTTTGTTCATCTTGTTCAAATGTTATAAGTAAGCCTTTTGATCCTATTTTCTTAAGAATATCCTGACTATGTCCACCTAATCCAAGAGTGCAATCAATAGCTGTATTGTTTTTTTTAAGATTAAGGTATTTTTGCACTAATTGTCGAAGAACAGGTGAATGGTTAATTTTGTTTTGCATAAGCCTTGTTCTATTGTCTTTCCTCTATTCGGTGTTCAAAACTTGTGTACAGATTGTGTACAATTTTTTTATACGCTATTTCTTAACAAATTTATTCCGAAATCGTTCAGCAGTCAAACGAATTCAATGTTTTGAGAGCAATTTTTGTGTTCAAAAATGATCAGCTTGGATTGTTTGAGCGATTCTTAAGCCAAAAACTTGCTATATGAAATTTCATTGCAGGGAAGGGGAGTTGTTGTATAACTTTTGTGTACATGGGGACGGGGGTGGAGCGCGGGGACGGTGGTAGCGGGTAAACAGGGAAAGAGGGCGCGGTTTTTGTGCTATAATTGAGTCCGTGAATATTTTTTATCCCTATCTTTGGATATTTTTCGGTTCAATGTTGCCAATAATTGAACTTCGCGGCGCGATTCCGATTGGAATTGAACGTTTTCATTTGCCTGTGTGGCAAGTTTATATTCTGGCGGTTTTGGGTTGCGTTGCGCCGGTTTTGATTTTGTTGAAAATTCTTGGGCCGATCAGTAATTTTTTGATGAGAAAAGTCTGGGTTTTTAACAAAATTTTAACGGCGATTTTTGAACATACGAGAAAGAAATATACGGATAAAATTCATAAACTCGGGATTGTTCTGGTTTTATTGATAGCTGCGATGCCGATTCCTTTTTTGGGAGGCGCGTGGACAGCGGCTTTAATAGCTTTTGTTTTCGGTTTGGCCTATAAAAGAGCGGTTTTTTATATTTTTATAGGAACAGCGATTCAAGGGTTGATTGTACTTGTCGGGATGTATTCGTTTGAGGCGGTAATGAGGATGTTTGTCTAAATTTTAAGTAAATAGTTGTTAAGATTGAAGAATACAATATTTTTATTGAACGCGTAGATTTACTTGATAAATCCGAAGCCGTTTAACTGATTGAAATTGATCCGCGTCGAATTACATTGATTCTATTTTTGTTTATGCCAATTATTGTTGACGGCTTTTTTTTTGGAATGCGGCCTGAATCGATTATCAAATCCGGGGTGATGGTTTTTGACAATACGCGGATTGAATAGATTTCCTTTTTCCCGCTTAAATTTGCGCTGGTTGTGATAAGGGGACGGTGGTATGCGTGCAGAATTTTTTGCGTTAGCGCATGATTCGGCACGCGAATTCCGATTGTACAAGTGCCGGGGTTAAGAAATTTTGGTAAAGAAGCGCGGCGCGGGACTATGAGAGTGAGTGGGCCGGGCCAGTATTTATGTGCTAATTTGAGCGCGAGGGCGTTGAATTTGCCGTATTTTCGCGCTTGAGTAATATCGGTGATCATAACGCTGGAAGGTTTTTTCGAGTCCATTTTTTTGAGCGTATATAGACGTGAAATCGCTTTTTTGTTGAATGCGTCACAGGCAAATCCGTAGCAAGTTTCGGTTGCGTGCATGATGATGCCGCCATTTTTTAGCGTGTTCAGTGTTTTTTTTATAATTTTAGAAGTTATTATTTTACCCTTGAAAATATACAATGCGGCCGGTACAATCTTCCCGCAATATAACTAATTTTTTTCAATATGGCAAAGCTAAAAACCGCCATCAACGGCTTCGGCAGGATCGGCCGGTTGCTGATGCGCGCAAATTTTGTTTATGACTTGGTTGACATTGTCGCGATTAACGATCCGAACGACAATAAATCTTTGGCTTATTTGCTTAAATACGATACGGTTCATGGAAAACTCGATAAAAAAATCGAAGCAACTGAAACCGGAATCAAAATCGACGGCAAAGAAATTCCAACTTTTCACGAAAAAGATCCTTCAAAACTGCCATGGAGGAATTTTGGTGTTGATTTGGTTTTTGAGGCGAGCGGAGTTTTTACGGACAGGGCGGCTGCAGCCGCTCATCTTACCGCAGGAGCAAAACGCGTAATAATAACAGCTCCGGCCAAGGATGTTGATGGGACTTTTGTTATTGGCGTTAATCATAAAGATTTCGATCCCAAAAAACACATTGTTATTTCAAACGCGTCTTGTACAACAAATTGCCTTGCTCCGATGGCAAAAGTTTTGCATGAAAATTTCAAAATTGTAAAAGGTTTTATGACTACGGTTCATGCTTATACAAATGATCAAAGGACGTTGGATTTGGCTCATAAAGATCCGCGCAGAGGTAGAACCGCGGCTCAAAATATCATTCCCACTTCAACGGGTGCGGCAAAAGCAATCGGTGAAGTTATTCCTGATTTGAAAGGGAAAATGGATGGCATTGCACTTCGCGTTCCGGTTGCCGACGGTTCGATGACTGATTTGGTTTGCGTTGTTGAAAAAGTAACAACAAAAGAAGAGGTGAATGCCGCGATGAAATCATCCGCAGAAGGGGAATTAAAAGGTATTCTTGAATATTGTGAAGATCCGATTGTTTCATCGGATGTAATTGATAATCCGGCGTCTTCAATTTTTGACGCGGCTTTAACCAAAGTTCTCGATGGCAATTTGGTAAAAGTATTTTCTTGGTATGACAATGAATGGGGTTACAGCGTTCGCACAGTCGAACTTGCGGATGTAATCGCCGACAAGTTAAAATAGCAATGTTATTTAACAAAT
>CAZNCD010000023.1:0-10480 GCA_964571575.1 uncultured Candidatus Peribacteria bacterium | reverse complement strand
CAGTACGCCGCGCAGTATTTGCAGAAAAAATACAACGGATTTGGCGTTACAATGGGGATCGTTCCGAATACGGATTTGGCGTATACGGTTATTGTCGGAGGAGGAGTTGTTGGCGCCAGAGCCGCGAAAACAGCGGCGGGAATTGGCGGGAAAGTTACGATTTTTGACATGAATTCCGCGAAAGTCGAATTTTTGAAAAAAGATTTCAAAAAATATCTCGGCAAGAATTTGATGAAGAACGTTTCGGTTTTGGTTTCAGAGCCTGTCGCGTTTGCCGAAGCCATTAAAAACGCGGATGCGGTTATTGGCGCGGTTTTGGTCCCGGGAGCAAAAGCGCCAAGAGTTGTTACGGAAGAACACGTTAAATCAATGAAAAACGGCGCTGTGATTGTTGATGTTGCAATTGATCAAGGAGGTTGTGTTTGGGGTTCGCATGCCACAACTCACAGCGATCCCATTTATACGATTGAAGGCAAAATTTATTGCTGTGTTGCAAATATGCCGGGTCAGGTTGCGCGTCAGTCAACGCAGGCTCTAACGCACGCCACATTGTTTTATTTGCTGGAAATGGCGAATAGAGGTGTTGTTAAAGCTATAAAGTCATCTCTCAAAAAGGATGGCGGTTTTGCAAAAGGCGTAAATACGCATGCGGGAAAAATTACATGGAAACCGGTTGCTGAAGACTTGAACAGAATGGCTGATTATGCGGATCTTGCTGAAATGCTAGGCGTTCAAAAAAAAACTGAAAACGTTGCCGATGCAAACGGCGCGATTGACAGGCAATCCGGCTCAATAAAACAAAAAGAGGTTGTTTCGCCTGCAATTGAAGCGCAAAAATAGTTTTTATATAAATTTAAGAGCCGCTTGAGAAGTTCTCGGGCGGCTTTTTTGTTGCGAGTCGCGAGGTTGGCTTGTAGAATAGTTTTGCGCGTCCCCATAGCTCAACGGATAGAGCGCAGCCCTGCGGAGGCTGAGATATAGGTTCAATTCCTATTGGGGGCACCATCATCCCGCGCGTAGCGCGGGAAATTACAAAATTATTAGGCGCGGCGTTTGCTTTGAGCGGCGTTGGCGCGAGAATTATTGTGCGGTGAGGCGGCGTATAGCATTTGTTGATGGATTTTTTTGTTGCTCGCGATTATGTTGCCGTTTCGTAAAAAGTCGAGCGGTTGTTTGTCAAAACCGGATACGCGGCCGCCGGCTTCTTCCAAAATCAAAATTCCCGCCGCGATATCCCACGGTTTCAAGCCGATTTCAAAACATCCGTCCAATTTTCCGCACGCAATATACGAGAGGTCGATTGAGGCTGATCCAAGCCGTCTTATAGCATTTGCCGCGCGGCAGAAATTTTCATAACAAACTATCTCTTTTTTGCCAAACACCGGTTGCATGCCCGTTGCGAGAAGCGCTTGTGAAATGTTTTGTGTGCGCGAAACCGTAATTTTTTTGTTGTTTAAATACGCGCCGGAATTTTTTTCCGCGTAAAAAAGTTCGTTTAAAATCGGATTATAAACAACGCCGAGCGCGATTTTTCCGTTTATCACGAGTGCGATTGAAACCGCAACAAACGGCATACGGTGCATAAAATTTAGAGTGCCGTCAATCGGATCCACAACCCATAAAAATTTTGGATTGCCGCGCAGGTTGCTTGCGAGTTCTTCACTTAAAATCGCATGGGAAGGATATGCGCGCGCTATTTTTCTTGTTATCATTGCGTCAATTTTTCTATCGATTTTCGTGACGGGATTTTTGACGCTTTTATATGTAACGTCATGCGGTTTTTGGGAATTTTTCAAAATTTCCGCACCTGCGGTTTTTGCTGTTTTTAAGGCGAAAGATAAAAACTTATTCATCAATGTTATTATATATGAAAATTTTCATTTTACCTTTTTCTTATTCGCTTGACGGAATATACATATATGGTTAAAATAAAGTACTAAATGTTTTTGCCATGAAGAAAAGTCCTGATACATTTTCCGGAAAAGAAGAATCGCGAATGGTTTCTGTTGAGAAACAAAGCCTTGTTAGCGTATTCCCTATCATTAATTTTTTTCGCGGTTTGATTAGCCGCGTTTTTGGCGGAAGAATCATGCAAAGTGATGCGGATAAAAAACCCGCAAATCGGCTTGATATATCTTCATTAAGAGACGGCGATGTGATTATGGATGCAGGAGGCGATAATTGTTATGTTGTTGATCGCGGATTTTTAATTTTTTCTCATATAAAGGAAAAAGGCAGAAGCGGCGATTTCACGGTGAAACGCGGGAGTACAAAAACATTATTAGACAAAATTTCGCCTGATCGTTATTTGCGCATTGGTTCAGAAGAAAACTTAAACGCTGTTCTTATAAGAAGATTAAAGAAAAAGAAATAAAAATTTGATAGAATGTAATACATGAACAAATTCCGCCTTGCGACAAAATTAATCCCGAAGGGCGATCAGCCAAAGGCGATCGGAGCTCTTGTCGGTGGTTTGCAAAAAAGCGAGCCGCATCAAACTTTGCTTGGCATAACCGGTTGCGGAAAAACTTTTATTATCGCGAATGTCATTGAAAAAATTCAAAAGCCAACACTTATCATCGCGCATAACAAAACTTTGACGGCTCAGCTTTGCTCGGAACTGCGCGAGTTTTTTCCGGATAACGCAGTCGGTTATTTTGTTTCTTATTACGATTATTATCAGCCCGAGGCGTATATTCCGCATACCGATACCTATATTGAAAAAGATGCGTCCATAAATGATGAAATAAATAAATTCAGACATGCGGCGACAGTGAATTTATTGACGCGCAAGGATGTTATAATTGTGGCTTCGGTGTCGTGTATTTACGGTCTCGGTTCCATCACGGAATACGAAAATTTGGCGATTGAATTTAAACGAGGCGAATCGATTGTGCGCGATAAAATTTTACGGCGGTTGACGGATATGCAATATGTTCGCAGTGCGATGGAATTTAAGCAGGGAATGTTTCATGTTCTCGGCGATACAATTGAGATTTTTCCGCCGGACAGAGATTTATATTACAGGCTTGAGTTTTTCGGAGATGAATTGGAAAAAATCACGGAGGTTGATTCTTTTACGCACGACGATTTGGCCGAATACGACGCAATTAAAATTTTTCCCGCAAAACATGATGTCACCTCGCGCGAGAAAATTTTGAAAGCTGTTGACGCGATTAAATCCGATTTGGATATACGATACAAAGAATTGCTTAAACTGGGTAAGAATATTGAGGCGGAAAGGATCAAAACGCGCACGGAATACGATCTTGAGATATTGCTTGAAACCGGCTATTGTTCCGGAATAGAAAATTACACGCGTTATTTGAATTTGAAAAAACCCGGCGAACCATCCGCAACTCTGCTTGATTATTTCCCGGATGATTTTTTGATGGTTATCGACGAATCGCACATGACGATTCCGCAGTTGAACGGAATGTACAACGGAAATTTTTCACGCAAGCAGACACTTGTTGATTATGGTTTTCGGCTTCCTTCCGCGCACGACAACAGACCGCTGAAATTCAAGGAATTTGAGAAGTATATGAAGAAAGCGATTTATTCTTCCGCCACTCCCGCCGAATATGAAATGCGAAAATCCGGCAAGAAAAATATCGTTGAAGTGGTTGTTCGGCCGACCGGGTTGATTGATCCGGAGGTCGAGGTTCGTCCCATTAAACATCAAATTGATGATATTTTGAATGAAATCCAAAAGCGAATTAAAGCCAAAGAGCGCGTTCTTATAACAACTTTGACAAAACGGTCTTCGGAGGACTTAACGGAATTTTTGCTTGATGCCGACGTTAAAGTGAAGTATTTGCATTCGGATATTGAAACGCTTGAAAGGATTGAAATTCTGCGCGATTTGCGTCTTGGGAAAATTGACGTTGTCGTTGGAATAAATTTATTGCGCGAAGGTTTGGATTTGCCGGAAGTTTCTTTTATTGCGATTTTGGACGCGGACAAAGAAGGGTTTTTGCGCTCCGGAACCGCTTTAATCCAAACAATCGGCCGCGCGGCGAGGAACATAAACGGAAAAATCGTAATGTATGCGGATAGAATTACATCCGCGATGAAATACGCGATCGGTGAAACAAACAGACGCCGCAAAATTCAGACGGAATATAACAAAAAACATGGCATTACGCCGAAAACAATAATAAAAGCTATAAAAGATATCGTCGGTCAACACAAGTCCGCGGTAGAAAAGTTTGATTTAAAGAAAGTTCCGCGCGAGGAAATCGGCAGATTGATAAAAAACCTTGAAGATCAAATGGATATTGCCGCGCAAAATCTTGAGTTTGAAAAAGCGGCCGCTTTGCGGGATAGAATAAAGGAAATTCAAGAGCAGATGGGATTATAATTTGTCCAGTTGGGCATTTTTTATTACTCGAATATCGATTTTATCGATCATTATTCTTTTGATTTTTTCCGCCAACGGAACCACAAACGGATCCAGTATCAAAATTTGTTTTGTTTTTTTGGCTGAGAGAATTTTGTTGAAAACTTTTTTGATGTTCGCGAGAAATTTCTGTTCAGATTGGTCCGGACCGGAATAAAATTTGTTGATTATTATTTGGTTGAAATCGAGTTCCGAGAGATCGAGTTGTTTAAAATAATATTCAAGTATAAACAAAGCCGAATTTTCCGGATTATGAATGTAGCTGTCTATAATTTTGCCGCGCCCGCCTGAAATTTCCTGAGCACAGAGCGAAATTCCGCGTTTTTTCATTTCTTCGTAGATTGTTTCGTGAGCGGCGCGAAGGGACATTTTTGAATGGAAAACGCAAATCGTTCTGCCGTTATTCTTTATGATTGCACGCTCCAAAATGGCGGTTGAAGTTCTAAACAATGCGTCGCGATTCAATTTTCTTAAATCTTCAAAAAGATAAAAAATTTCCAGTGGACTCGCGTCCGATTTTATTTTTTCATCCGCGGAATCAAAGCTTCCAATCAAAACCGGATTTTCATACGCGCCGAATATTTTTTGTTCCGTCATTTCATCAAGATTTTTCGGCGTAAGCACGACTTTTATTTCTTCGTTGTATTTTCTGTGCACTTCCATTTCATATTCGGCGTTTTTGTCTAGAATAATATCAATCAACAGCGCCAATCTGTTTAAAAATTCGCTTGGTTTTTCTTTTTTTATCGCTTCTTCCATAAAAAGCGCGGTTCCTTTTATTTGTTGCCAGATGGAAGTTGTTTTATGCGATTCATCGATTTTTATTTCCGCGTATTTTCCTTCTTCGATGTTCGAATTTTGTTCAACGACGCGCCATAAAAGTCCAAAAATCACTTCGGTTTTAACGTGTAAAATCTCGTTGTCTATGAGGTTTTTTAGTCTTGATGAATAAAATACGATTGATAACGCCATGCTTGCGCTTTCTTGTATTTCGTCAAAATCGCATAGAATTAATTTATCGGCGGGTTTGATATCGCCGAGCAAAGTTTTATGTGATACGACAATAACTTTTTTGTTTTTTACAGCTTCAAGCGCACGGGAATAAAAACAGTTTTTCGGATTGTGATCGCATTCAAAATCATCGCAGCAAATTTTTTCCCACATTGAATGTTCTTCTCGCACGAGATTGAATTCTTCTTTTATTCCGTTTGACGTGCTGTTTTTTTCCAAAATTATTTTTATTGCAAATATCGCTTCTTTATCTTCAAAATTGTTTTTTTCAAGGAATTTTTTAAAACGATCAGCGGATAAATATTGACTTTTGTCCAAGATTGTCGGATATAAAGGGTAACGTAAGGCGATTAAAACGTTTGCGGAAGCATTGCGGGGCGCGGCGGAAGCGGATTTTGAAGCGAATTCTTCAGCCGCGGAATACGCGGTTTCTTCCGCGTTTAACCGCGGGCTTAATTCAAACGTGATTTTTTTGTTTTGCTTAAGCGCTTCGCAGATTTTTTTTGACACCGGTGTCGCGTTTGGCTGCGGCGATTGCGTTTTTTGTTCTCTACGCGCAGCGGGTTTTTCAGTTTTTGGTTTTAACCCCGCAAATAAATTTTTTCCATACCAATCCGTTTTCTCCAGAATCGGTTTTATCGCATCAAAACTTTCCGCGTCTATATTTTTTATTTTACGCAGAATCGTTTGAAACAATAAAGCGGTTGCTTTTGCGTCCGAAAGCGCGCGGTGCGTTTGATCATGCTCAATGCCCAGATTTTTTGCCAGAGATTCAAGACTGTACGAGCGCATATCCGGAATAAGAAGCTGGGATAAAATTAAAGTATCGTAATGAGGATTATTCAAATCGCCAATCCCTTTTTTCAGCATTGCAATATCAAACTCCGCGTTATGAACAATAATCGGCAAATCGCCTATAAAGTTTTTGAGCGATTCAACGGCTTCATAAAGCTGCGGAGCGGCGCGCAAATCGTTATTCGTTATTCCGGTGATGCGCGTAACTTCCGGAGGAACGGGGATGTTTGGATTTATGAGAATCGAGAATTCTTCATACGATTTTTCTTCGTCAAATTTTATAGCGCCGATTTCAATGATTTGATCGGATATTAAATCAAGGCCGGTAGTTTCGACATCAATCGATACATACATATTTGAATTATATCAGAAAACCTTTTAAAAAATTAAAAACTAAATTGATATTACGTCCATTCTAATTATTTGACTAAATTCTTAGTCGCGATAAAATGATATGATTTACAAAAATCAAAACAAAAATAAAAGTTCATTAAAAACACGGTTAAGGAATGAACAAGCAAAGTAAGAAAGGGGAGTAAAGTCGCTTGCCAAGTCAACGCCCCGCGAAGCGGGACACGGCTCCATGGAAATAAAATGTCGCGAAACGACACCATACAAAGCCGCCAGGGGACAACCGAACCAAAATTTGGAAAACGGCGTCCATCTTTACTCTCTCTCTGACTTTGCTTAAGTGCTGGTTGCTTACGCGACCACCCCGACAAATCCTGGCACATCACTTTTTTATCGGCCTAGCCGATACATTATTACCGATGTGCGCCTACAGGGAGCGCCAAGGCGGGCACTATAAAACAATTGACCACACATAGGCAAGGTATCAAACAAAAACAAAAAACATTCTCGGCCAAACAAAAACAAAAATTATTTTATTTAGGCTGATAGATATGTTTTCCCCCACTTCGGTGGGGTTTTTTTATTATATGGGGTTTTACGTTGATTGCGTTGTTTGTGCCCTGCCGCCGATTTTTTCTCTTATAGAATCAACACAAGCTTTGATGTCAGTTTCTTCCGTATCAAAAATCAAATATGAATAATCGCCGTCAAATATTCCGTAAATATGAATTATTTCATTTCTCAATTCCGCCGGCGTTGTTAATCTCGTGAAATTTTTAGCGCTTTTTGATATCGGACAAATTTGCATGGCTATGGATAATTTTCCGGCAATTGCGCTTGGTATATTATTTTTTTTGCAATATTGTATAAAATCTTCCCTGTCTAAAAACCCCAAAAATCTCTTAGAGCCTTTTTTTGCCATTGGATCCGGAACAAAATAAATAGCTTTATCTTCATGATTTAAATGTAACCCCACCGGTATGGACATTCTTCTATCCGAGGGAACTTTAACTTGATAATGGCCGGTAAATATTTTGTTCGGGATTTGTCTTACAACTTCAAACGACATTCACGCGTTTATTATATATTAGATAGTTATTGTATATATCTGTCAATTGTTGTCAAGGTAAAATGTTGCAATCGAGAGTTTATGCTATACAATATTTCCGATGAAGCAAGCTCATCTTATTCTTGAGGACGGAACGAAGTTTGACGGAGTTCAATTTGGGGCGGACAAATCGGTCGCGGGAGAGGTTGTTTTTAATACGGGAATGATGGGCTATCCGGAGAGCATGACGGATCCGTCGTATGAAGGGCAGATTTTGGTTTTTACGTATCCGATGATTGGAAATTACGGTGTGCCGGATGAAAAAATGGTGCGCGGAGTTAGCGCGGTTTTTGAGAGTTCTCGAATACATACGAGCGCGATAATTGTGAGTGAGTATAGCGAGAATTTTAGTCATTTTGAGGCGAAAAAGTCGCTCGGGACGTGGATGCGAGAAAATGGCGTGTCGGGAATAACGGGAATTGATACGCGGACTTTGACGAAACATTTGAGAGAGAAAGGTGCGATGTTGGGAAAAATCGGGGACGGTGGTGGTTTTTGGGATCCGAATAAAGAGAATTTGGTTGCGAAAGTGAGTGTGAAAAAGCCGGTTACGTATCGGGGACGGGGGCAGTTGGCGCGAAAGCGAGTTGTCTGTATGGATTGCGGAGTGAAAAATAACAGCATTCGGGCGTTTCGGGAGCGCGGTGTAACATTGATTCGAGTTCCTTTTGATTATGATTTTGTTGAAAAAGGCGCGAAATTCGACGGGTTGTTTTTGTCTAACGGACCCGGTGATCCGGCTATTATGGACAGCACGGTTACGATAATAAAAAAGGTGATGGCCATGAAAAAGCCGATATTCGGGATTTGTCTTGGAAATCAGCTTTTGAGCCGGGCGGCTGGCGCGCGCACGTATAAGCTGAAATACGGACATCGTTCGCAAAATCAGCCGTGCATGGATTTGGAAACAAAGCGTTGTTACGTGACTTCGCAAAATCACGGTTATGCGGTTGACGGAAAGACTCTCGGAGGCGGTTTTAAGGTTTGGTTTGAAAATGTGAATGATAAGACGGTCGAGGGCGTTAAACACAAGAGTTTGCCGTTTTTTGCGGTACAATTTCATCCGGAAGCGTGTCCGGGGCCGAGAGATAGCGAGGATTTGTTTGATAGGTTTGTTAAACTTTTATGAAAAACATTTTTAGAGAAACGGGGCGTGGGACGGTGGCATTAGCTAAATCTTTGGTCTTAGACACAGTTGTTCCCGAAATAGCAGAATTAGTCGATCAATTAGCTGAAGAGGATGCTATGGAAAGAAGAATTGACGAGTTATCAGAGGATACCAGAAGGCGTATGGTTGAAAGGTTTGGAGTAAAAGAAGCGAATATGAGATTAAGGGTTGTGCGAAGACAAATTAGAGAATTTAAGCGCGAGAATGGAAATGCCAGAAATGATCTTAAAAGAATGCTTGGTGAGTTTGCGCAGCTTGTAAATGCTGTTAGAGAGGGGGAAAATAATGATGGTGTTATGTAGCTGATAAAAATCAATTTTATGAACTTCAAAAACTTAGACATACTTTCCACGGAACAGTTCGATAGAGACGGACTGGAGTTTTTGTTTAAGGTTGCTCTGAAAATGGAACCGTTTGCGCGGAAGGAAAAACAAGGAAAATTGATGAAGGGAAAAATTTTGGCATCACTTTTTTATGAACCTTCGACTAGGACGAGATTTTCTTTTGAAACAGCCATGAAACGACTTGGTGGTGAAACGATTTCGGCCACAGAAATTGCGAGTTCGTCGATTTTTAAGGGTGAAACGATTGCAGACACGGCGAGAGTTGTAGAAAAATTTGCGGATGTGATTGCGATTCGTCATCCACAGGCGGGTTCTGCGAAGATTTTTGCTGATAATGCGGATATTCCGGTTTTGAACGCGGGAGATGGGCCGAATCAGCATCCGAGCCAGTCGCTTTTGGATATGTATACAATTAAAAAAGAGCGCGGAAAAATTGACGGATTAACCGTTGCGATGGTTGGAGATTTGAAATACGGAAGAACAATTCATTCGCTTGCGTTTTTGCTGCGACACTTCGACGTGAAAGTGATTTTGGTTTCGCCTCGTGAGCTTCAAATGCCGAAAGAATTTTTGGATAAATTTGATGAAAAAGGTGTTAAATATGAGGAAATGGGCGATCTTGAGGCGGCGTGCAAAAAATCGGATGTGATTTATATGACGCGCGTTCAAAAAGAAAGATTTTCTGATCAGGCGGAATATGAAAGATTGAAAAATGCTTTTGTGATGAATCGCGCATTGGTTGAAGCGGCGAATAAAAAAGTGATTGTTCTTCATCCGTTGCCTAGAATTGGCGAGATTTCAACTGATATGGATGATTTTGCGGGCTCGGCTTATTTCAGACAGGTTGAAAACGGGGTTGCTGTGAGGATGGCGATGATAAGTTTGGTTTTAGGGAAAGTTTAAGTTTTGTTTAGAAAATTTTAATTTTGGTTGGTTAAAGTTGACGCGGATTTTTCGTGCGTATTTTTTAACTTTAACCATATGGAAACGTCAAAAACCGCTTTATTTGAGGGCAAAAGTATCAGAAAAGTTTGGTATAGAGAGGAGTGGTGGTTTTCAGTAACGGATGTTGCAGCGGTTTTAACTGATAGCGCGGATTCACGAGATTATTGGTATAAAATGAAAATTCGCGTCAAAAATGAGGATGGAACTGAGTTGTCGACAATTTGTCGACAACTGAAATTACAATCCGGCGATGGCAAATATTACGAAACCGATTGCGCCAACACCGAAGGAATTTTGCGTATTATTTAATCAATTCCTTCAAAAAAAGCAGAACCGTTCAAATTGTGGCTTGCTCG
>CAZNCD010000022.1:0-10535 GCA_964571575.1 uncultured Candidatus Peribacteria bacterium | reverse complement strand
TCTTTACGCTCAAGCCCGCCACTGCCTTTCCATTGCGCATCAGCGTCATTGATTCTTAAATATATATTTTTGAGCAATATTTGTGTGGCTGCGTCCAGAGAACTGCTTGAACCCATAGCTGTAGCCAAATCCTTTATTGACGGTTGATCTTCAAGAGCTTTGGCAACAGGCTTCATAAAATCGCTCAAATTGCTATAATATGATTTACCTTTGAGGCTTGCTTCTAGTCTATTCAAAGCATTAAAAGCGTCGCTAAAACTGTTGTTTTTTATTGAACCAGCAATTTCATCAATTCTTTTTCCGATAGCTGTTTCAAGTTCACGGGCGACAACAGGGATTGCAACTTTTTCCTTTTCTGCAATGTTTTTTTGTCTTGCGTCAAACGCTTCGTTTCGTTGCTTTTCATGTGGCGATGATTCTGCCGGAACATCCTCTGTTTTTTTCTCCTCTTTTACCTCTTGTTTTTTTTCTGCTCCGCCTTTCTCAATTTTCGATCCGTTTCCAATAACAACATGTCTGCCTTTTTCAACGCCATTGTTAAATTCCGCGGTTTTCGTATTATTGCCATCAGTAACTTTCAATTGACCTGTATAGCCGGGGAAAATATCAGCCAGCCTTATCGCGCGGTACGCCTCATTATTTTCAAATCTGATTGCGCCGTCAGTGTTGATTGTAAAAAATTTCTCAGTTTTTTCCTTTTCACCAACAGCCCCAACAATTTCTTTTTTACCGAGATCATTGGGATTCAGTTTTAATCCTTGAACTTTTTTTCTTATTTCTGCGCGCTTTTTCGGCCATTCGGCATCAACTTCGGGAGTTTTTTTGTCGCTTTTCTTCCCCTCCTCCTTATTTCCTTCCTTTTCTTTCGGACTTGGCGTCACAGTCGATGCACCCGGCACCACAGGCGTTTCTATCGGCGCTGTCTTCTGTCCAGTAGCAACGGATTGTTCCAAAACTTTCATCCTAAAATAAATCAAAATCTTTTTTTCGGCGTCATCTTTTCCGGTTACGAGCTCCCATTCAACCTTATCCTTTTTCACAACAGCTTTTTCGAGCTTTTGTTTTTCAGGAGTTGTGCGATAAACATCATCGCCGCTTCTTGCATATCCATAATCTGAGGAAAATAATTTTGTATCAGACATTGAAGTAAAATAGGCATTATCTTCCAGTGCATTAAGCATTTTCAATCTCTCGCCTTCCGCTCCAGAAACGGTTTCAGGAGCTTTTTCCGCGTCAGCTTTTTTCTCGCCACCGCCAGCGCCTGTAGTTTGCTCTTTTTTCCAATCATCCGGTCCTTTGAAATTTTGCATCAAAGCGGTAAGAAGCTTTGTTCGGTTTAATTCGGATGAATCGTGTGCCCATTTTTCGCCAATGCCGGTTAAAGTTTCCTTATTTGATCCAAGCTGGGTTTTTAGATATTCGGTATATTTCTTAAAAGCCGTCGGATCGGATTTAAATTTTATTTCAGCGGTTGCAAGTAAAGTTCCGATATAATAATTTATCAAACCATCCGCCGCTTTAGATGTTGTTATTTCCGTATCAATGCCATGATCTTTGCACGCTTCATCAATGGTGGATGTCGATTTTTCGCCGTCTGCTAATTGCATTTGAAAATTGAATAAAGCTTCCAAAGTCAGCATTTGATCTCCGCTGGAGCGGTCATAAGCTTTTTTGCCTTGCGCGTCCATATATTTTGTGTCTATCCCGTTGGCGATCAAAGCGGCCTGGATGCCAAGCCACTGCATGCCGGCAGGATCTTTTTCGTCGTTACCTTGATAATCATCTATCACGCGGCTATCGCCGTAAACTTTATCCCATGCTTTTTTCGCTGTTTTAAGAGTTTTTGCATATTTTTCTAAATCAGGGGGAGCGGAATCGCCAAGAATCGTCTTCACGTCATCCAAGGCAACAAGAGTATCGCGATAATTAGTGGCCGAGCGAGCTTTATCTAATTGCCATTGAGCCTCAGTATATGTTTTAAGCAATTTCGTGAGAGATTCTCGATTTTGCCGCATCCACTCGTCAAGCTTTTGTTTTTCATCGGATTTTTCATCCAGTTTTTTGTTTTTGCTGTCATACTCAGTCTGTAAAGCTGTAAGAGCGCGTTGATACGCCTTATATGCGGTTTCTTTTCCTTTCAATACTCTCTCGGCAAAATCTTGTTTAAACTTTTTAACGCTTTCCGCTTCTTCGGATTTTGATCCCGTTGCTGCAGGTTTGGGGGCTTTTTCGGGGCCGCCAGGTTCAGCCATAAAAATTTTTCTCCCCGGCTTAAACAGATTCAAAAGAATTTTATTGTGCATTTTTATTTTTATTAATTTTTATTTTTTCGAATTTATGTGCCGCGCACCGCCCTGCCATGCCATCTTTGTAACCCGATGCGCCGTCCTGTCTCCTCCGCGCCCGCCCGCCCGCCATCACAATCCTTTCAGCAAATCATCCGCTTTTTTATCCTCAGATTTTCTGCTGGATTCCTCTACTTTTTTATTTAAGCCACGCATAATGCTGTTTGTCGCCTGTTTCAATTCACTCAAATAATCCTGATAAGCCTTCGCGCTTTTTTCCATATATTCACGCTCCGCTTCCTCGAATTTCGCCTGCTCTTCTTTGAGCGTGCTGAAAACCTGCATTTGTTTTTCCTCGGGTTTCGCAAGTACGCTCGCCAACACTTTGTCTTTTAAAACGCCAGGCAATACTTTAAGCGCTTCGGAACTGTTAATAAGCGCGATCAGGTTTTCCTTTGAAAATTGAGTTTGACCTTGAGTCATATTTTTGTTTTTATTTTATTATAAAATTATAGCATAAAAATTTACTTTATGCAAGGGATGGGGACGGTGGTGTTACCGTCTCCAACCGCCTTATCCACAATCAAAATCCCATCCAAATGATCAATTTCATGCTGAATTATTCGTGCATTCAAATCTTCAAGCGCCAAAACCTGCTCTTTCCCGCGTTCATCAAAAAATTTAACAGTCAAATTTTTCACCCGTTCAATTTTCACCCACACATCCGGCAAACTTAAACAGCCCTCCTCCGCAATTTCAGTTTCGCGTCCCGCCGACACAATTTCCGGATTTATCATCACAATAACGCGCGCGTGCGGAGTTCCATTATTCAAACGCACAAGCGCAACTCGCAAATTAAAACCAACCTGCGGCGCGGCCAAACCCAAATCATCCGCTTTTAAAGTTTCGCGCATATCACGCATTATATTCGCAAGTTTTTTCCCGATAATTTCTTTGCGTGCGATTTCAGCGGATTTTGTCCGCAAAATCTTATTATCCGAACCAGTTAATATTTTTAGCTTCATAGTTTAGGGGACGGTGGTGCGATCAAACGGTGGTGCGATCAAACTGCGATTGCGCAGACCGCAAAAATTATTTTAACTTTTTTAACTCCGCTTCCACAAATCCGTCAATCTTTCCGTCAAAAACCGCTTCCGGATTTTTCTCTTCATAATCCGTGCGATGATCTTTCACCATTTTATATGGATGCAAAACATACGACCGAATTTGGCTTCCCCAAGATGCTTCCGCTTTGCCGCCTTTCAATTCATACAAATGCTCCGCCTGTTCGCGCTCCATCATATCCGCCAATTTCGCATGCAAAATTTTCATCGCGCGCTCCTTATTTTGCAATTGGCTTCTTTCGCTTTCGCATTTAACGGCAATTCCGGTTGGAATATGTTTGATGCGTACCGCGGTCGAAACTTTGTTGACATTCTGGCCGCCCTTTCCGCCGCTTCTAAAAGCCTCAAACTCAATATCTTCTTTTCTGATTTCACCCGTCTGCGGCTCACTGACTTCCGGCAAAACTTCAATCAAAACAAAAGAAGTCTCGCGCGTATTTTTCGTATTGAACGGGCTATGCCGCACCAAGCGATGCACGCCGTTTTCGCCTTTCAAATAACCGTATGCAAACGCGCCTTCAATCAAAATTGTTGTGCTTTTAAGACCAACTTCTTCTCCTCGCGATTCATCCATTATTTCCACGCGCCACTCTTTATCCTCCGCATACCGCATATACATGCGCATTAACACTTCCGCAAAATCTTGCGCATCCTTTCCGCCGGTTCCCGCGTGAACAGACAAAATCGCGTTATTTTTATCATATTTTCCGTTTAAAAAAGTTTTTATTTCAAGGCTTCGCCATTTTTTTTCAAGCGCTGAAACCATTTCCTTAAATTCATTCGCGCCCGCCGCGTCTTTTTCCGGATCAATTTCACCGAATAATTCTTCAAGAGTATGACAATCTTCAAGCGTACCTTCCCAGTCGGAAATTTCACGCCGCAATTCGCTCGCTTCTTCAGAAATTTTCCGCGCCCGATCTCCATCCGACCAAAAATTTTCTTCCTGCATCAACGTATCAAATTCAATCAAACGATGCCGCAATTTTGTCATATCAATAGTCGCTCCGGCTTTACGGATTTGACGCGTTAATTCATCCAGTTTTCCCTTAATTTCATGCATGGCTAGATTTTAACATATGGGGACGGTGGTGCGAAATTTTTAATAAAAACTTTAAGATTTTGTTAACACCGACAGCTATTATATTGTTAATTTTTATCAATAACCCAATTGTATATGCCGCGCAGACCTCGTTTTGCCCCGCCAAATTACACTTATCACATTATGACAAGGGGCAATAATAAACAAAATATATTTTTTCAAGAACAAGATTATATTTATTATCTTAAATTGCTTGAAAAATACAAAAAACAATGTGGCTTTTTGGTCTATCATTATGTATTAATGCCTAACCATGTTCATATCATGGGCGAACAAACAAAAGAAAATCAAATGTCATGGTTGATGAAACACGTGAACGCCTCTTACGCTTTATTTTTTAGAAAAAAATACGGCGGAATCGGCCATTTTTGGCAAGATAGATTTAAAAGTATACCAATTTTTGATGAGTCATATCATTTAAAATGCGCTAGTTATATAGAATTAAATCCATTAGAAGCAATGCTGGTTAAATCACCAAGAGAATATGAATGGAGCAGTTACAAGGTGTACGCTTTCGGCGAACAAAATCCTGTAATAAACATAGATCCAATTTATCAACTTTTCGGGGAAGACGCGGGAAAAAGGAAAAATAATTACATGAATTTTATTAATACTATTGCAAAACACGACGCGCAAAAATTAGAAAAAGATTTATTGGACGATAAAATTCAGCGACTTCAAGAGCGAATACATTTCATGTTAATATACCACCGTCCCAGCTTAACACCACCGTCCCCATGCTAGCCCGCAAAATCCTTTGGAACACAATCTCGCAAGCCGCAGGAAAATTCATCGTCACTCTCCTCGGTCTTGTTAACATAAAACTTCTCACGAATTATCTCGGCGTCACCGGTTACGGCGAATACGCAACCATTTATCAATTTCTCGCTTTCTTTGGAATCGCCGCGGACCTCGGCCTTTTTACCATCGCCGTGCGTGAAATGTCGCGCGATGAAAATAAAATTCCGTTAATCGCGGGAAACGTGCTCGGTCTTAGAACCGCGCTTATTACAACCACAATGTTACTCGCGATCATCGCCGCTTTTTTAATCCCGCAATATCAATCAACCCGTATTCCGCTTGGCGTTGCGATGGCTTCTTTCACAATCTGGGCCGCAATGGTCCAAGGCACGTTTTGCACGATTCTTCAAGTTAAATTGAAAATGGAATACAGTTCAATCGCGCTTGTCATTTTCAAAGCGCTCGCCGTTTTATATATGATTGTCATAATTTACATCTTGCTTCCTTTAAACGGCGCGCAAGCGGCTTCGGACACGGGATTTTATCACATGATTTTCGCCGGAAACGTCGCAAGCATTGTATTTATAGGAGTGACATATTATTTTACGCGCAAACTCGCTCCCATAAAATACAGGTTCGATTTTTGGCTTTGGAAAGATATTTTATGGAAGTCGCTTCCATACGGAGTCGCGCTGATCCTCAATACTTTTTATTTCAAAATTGATTCTCTTTTAATTTATTTTTTCCGCGGCCCGCAAGAAGCGGGCATCTATAATGTGCCAATGAAACTTTTTGAACAAATCACTCTTCTGCCGCTTTATTTTATGAATGCCGTTCTTCCGGTTCTTACAAAATCAATTGAAAAAGGCGCGGAAGCATACAATAAAATAATCCAATATTCATATGATTTTATTATCATGGTCAGCTTTCCGATTCTTGCCGGCATTCTCGCGCTTGCATATCCATTGGTATTCGTAATAAGCGGCGCGAAATTTTTAAGCAGACTTTCTGAAGGATTTTACGGCTCAGATATCGCGCTGAAAATTTTAATAATTGCCTTTACGCTTTCATTCATCACGGTTGTTTTTTCGTTTATTTTGATAGCGGTCGGTAAACAAACACGTTTGCTGTGGATAAATTTGATCGGCGTTATTTTTAACATAATCGCAAACCTTATTATTATTCCCCGCTATGGTTTTGTGGGCGCGGCGTATATAAGCGTCGCCACGCAATTTATTGTTTTAATTTTGATGATTTTATATTCGCGCACAAGCCTCCGTTTTTCTTTAAAATTCGCGAATACAATAAAAATAATCTTTTCGTCGCTGGCGATGGGAGCCGCGGTTTATTATTTATATCCGTTTCTTTATAAATTAATACAAAACTGGGCTGTTTTGGTTTTGATCGGATTCGCCGCGGTTTTATATTTTGCGCTTCTATTAGTCACAAAAGCAATCACAAAGGATATGCTTCGAATGCTCCGCAGACCTGACAAATCCCCCGAGATGATTGAGTGACACAGCCTCTTGCGTAAAATTATTTTATATGTTATAATTTAATCAATAAATTTTTAATATATAAAATAACAAAAACAAAAATGAAAAAGAACAGAAAATTCTACGCGGTTCTTATCGCGGTAGCGGTTCTCGTTGTTGCAGGAGTAACTCTTGCGGCCCAGGGACAGTTTTTAGGGGGTAAGTTTTTCGGCAGGTTTGCGCCATTGAGCAAACAGGTAGTTAGTGGCACAAAGCCGCTCAGTGTAGTTTGTGCAAAACCGGTTTCAGCTGTAAAACCTTTAAGCGTCGCAAATCCTGGATCTAACGAATATATAACAAGAGCTCAGCTCGCTCAGCTTTTGGCTGATACGGTAACTCCGGCAGGCACACAATGGAAGGTTTTTAATCCGGGGACAGAATGCTACAAGGATATCGTAGGTTTAATGACCGCACCAGCAATATGCTTTATGAAAGAAAAAGGCGTCATGGCAGGATATGCCAACGGTAACTTTGGCCCAGCGAATAAAGTTATTCGCGCAGAAGCCGCAAAAATATATGTTAAAACGTTTTTGAACTTAGCCCCAACGTCATCAAATCCAACTCCTCAGCAATATAAAGATGTATTGCCAACGGCTTGGTATTACAATTACGTGAACATGGGCTCGGTATACAAAATTCTCGATATTAAAGGTGGCATGAACGCAAGTTTCTATCCGGCCACAAATTTAACAGTTGGTCGCGCAAAATATTGGGTTACAAACGCAAAAAAGAACGTTTCAGTTTCAGATTGGATTAAATAACAATCTATAGCCGTTCGTCCAAGAGTTTGACCACCATATCAACAACCGGATGAACGGCTATTCCTATATTTTCAGACGGGATTTTGTGATTAAAGATATGTATATCAAACAAGATCTCGTCTGATTTTCGTATAATTTTTCCGGATAAGCTCGACGCAAAATCGTGCGTACCGGTTTTTGCTATCACTTTATTTTCAAGTCCGACTCCCAAAAAACGATACATCAAAGTCCCTTCATTGTTTGATGTTGGCAGCGCATCCCAATAAACATCTTTCCACGACTGCGCGTTTACATAGTCAAAAAGCCGCATAATCACTCGCCCGGTAATTCTTGTCGCGGGCGACATTCCGCTCCCATCAACTCCAATGAAATCCTCCGCGGCAATCCCAACTTCTTTCACAAGAAATTTTTTCAAAACTTCAGCACCAATTTTCTGACTTCCGTTTCCAAGCACGCGAATCAGCGTTTCCCCAAAATTATTTTTACTAAAAGTCAGCATCCTTCTTACGATTTCACTCAGCGGCGCGGAAGAATATTCATATATAAACCGTTTAGCTTTAGCGCTTTTAAAAGGCAAAACACGTGCTTCGGATCTCATTATTTCAAAAGAAACAAATTCCTGCTTGAAAACTTTTGCGGTAATCAAGCTCGGATCTTTTATATTCGCGGATGTGTAAAATTCATTATCTCCGGAGGTTTCACCTTCAATCGTCACCGTGCCATTTTCAGCCATCACAGCGGAGACCTTGTACGCATCCTGTTTTTTATTTACCAACTTTCTTCTATCTATAATCGGTTGGTAATTTTTTAAAGGATATGTCTCGAAAATTCTTCCTTTTCCTTCTATGTAAAGTAAATTATCACCTATTTGAAGCGCTGTAATCGGTACCGCAAAATGAACATCTTTCCATTCCGATTTCCAGTCAGGACCATACTTTTCTCCGTAAAAATAGCCATTGTAATAATAAAGATCCCCGTCTATAAATATTTTTTTATCCTTTATATGCGCGGCGATTGTTTGGATTTCTTCAAGACGTAAGGTCGGATCTCCGTGTCCTTCAATTATTAAATTTTTCTTTCCGCCATCTTCAAAAACATAAAAACCAGTTTTAAAAGTAAAATCCGGTTTAAGGTAAAACAGGCTTGCCGCAGCCGTTAAAAGTTTATAATTCGATCCCGGATGGATCAGCGCCATTTCATTTTCACTGATAATATTATTTTTATCGCCATTATATTTTGCATTAACAACAACCGTGCTTCCCTCAAAACCGGGCATTTGTTGAATTTCCAGAATCGCTTTTTTGATGCTGGCAATTTTTATAGCCGGAACAATAACAAAAAAAGAAACTATGGCCACGACCGTAATAGTCGCCATCACAGTAATGATTTGTTTCGAAGTATTTTTCATTCCAGTATATACTATATCACGATGAAGACACTTATTCGCTGCCAGTTGGTTTTACTTTGCATATTAACGGCTTCGGCAGCACTGCTCGTTCTTCCTTCCATGGCATATGATCCGTTTGAATATCCAAAGGTATTATTCTTTATTATAATCACAGCTTTTTTAAGCACTTTATCGCTTATTCATGCACTTTATAGCAATAAAAAGTTTTCATTTAAAAACCTGCCTCTGGAAATAAAATTACTCAGCATAGTTATAATTGCGGAACTTTTGGCGTTTGCTTTTTCAGTTGATAAAGCAACTTCTTTGATAGGCGCGTCTTACCGTTTTCAAGGACTTATTATGCAGCTCGTTACCGCAATCTATTTCCTGAACACGGTTTACATTTTTTCAAAAATCGAAAACCAAGATCGTATTAGGTTTTTTGCATGGTTGATTGGAACTACTATAGTGGCTACTATTTTAGCCTTTATTCCATATTTTACAGATAATCCGCTTTTCTCACTTTCGAATTTTAACAACAGGTTATATGGCGCTCTTGGAAATCCAAACTATCTTGCGGCATTGCTAATCGCGATAATCCCATTTTTTGGCTTATGTTTTAATTTTAAATCAAAAATTTCACAAATTTTAATTGCTTCAGGTCTACTTATTACGCTCATAACACTTTTTCTTACCGGATCAAGAAGCGCATGGGTTGCGTTAATTTTCGGCTTACTTGTGGCATCCGTGCTAGTTATTATAAAAAAGAAAAAATATAAAATGCTTATTATCATGCTTATTGTGATTTTTGCCGCAGCCGGAATATTCACATTCCAGAAATATAAAGACACGCAAGTTTTTCACAGATTTTCAATAACGGAAGATAACATCGAATCCGTTACAACGCGTCTTTATCTACAAAAAGCCGGTTTTGAGCTTTTTCTCGAACATCCGATTTTTGGCATAGGTCAGGAAGCGGTTGCGGGCAATATCGAGCCGTATTTACCGCCATACCTGAAATCAAATAACATTTTCTATATTGACCGCACGCACAACGAGTTTATGGATATTCTTGTCATGCAAGGCCTTGTCGGCTTTATCGCGTTTGCGGCATTCTGGATAGTCCTACTGTGGAAAGCGATTAAAAACTACTTAAAAATGCGCAGCCCAAACATATTAAACGAGAAAATTCTACTTTTCGGAGTGGCCTCAGTGATCGCAATCCAAGGTTATTATGCCATGAACTTCGCGACCATTTCCGGCAACATACTTTTATATCTTTTTGCGGGGTATTTAATAGCGAATAAGATTAGCACGCAAAAGCTTTAACAATTTCCTTGAATTTTTTTCCCCTCTCTTTGTAGTTTTTGAACATATCAAAGCTCGCGGCAGCCGGGCTCATAACAACGACCCATCCGGATTTTGCCCTTATATAAGCCTCAAGAACCGCATCTTCAAAATCATCGCGTCTGATAATTGTTAACACGCTCTTTCTTCTTTTCAAAATCGCCTCCTCGATCCTGTCCGCCATTTGTCCAATCAAAATCGCAATCCGCAGATTTTTTTGCGCAACAATTTCCGCGCCCAACCGGCTGTAATCTGA
>CAZNCD010000021.1:0-10710 GCA_964571575.1 uncultured Candidatus Peribacteria bacterium | reverse complement strand
ATAATCAACAGGTCCTGTGCCGACCCCGATCGTATCGGTTTCTATAATCGTTGCATCGCCGATTTCTTTTATAATTTCTTTGGATTTGCCTTCAACGTTCACGGCCGCGTTTATCTTATTCAACAACGCCTCAATTTGCGCCTGCTGATCCGGAGTAAGCGGATTCACTATATATTTAACGCTTGCCGCAGCTATTTTTACGATTTTATCAAACTGATTCTTAAGAGTTCCATTGCCTGTTTCCGCGTAAACAATCAGAGCTTTTTTGGCGTCTTTCACGAAAATATACCAGTTATAAATATTATTTGACGGTATATTTATATAAAGCGCGCTTTGTCCGTTAATCGTCATTTCTTCAAACTTTATCTCTTCCTGCGGAAAAACTTGTTTGCTGAAAGATTTTATTTTTTCAAAATACACGCCGGGTTTCAACTCATCATCGGTTAGCGCGATTGATCTTATTACAAATTTCGCGGCGAGAGGCGAAACGTATTCATAATCCGTTTGTTTGTTGACAGTGTCTTTTTGCCATAAAACAACGCGCGTTTGTTCAGGTATCACCTGCCAGTCCCAAGGAATCCGCACTGAGAAATTTTGAGCCGGATTTTCATATAACCGCCATTCACTTGATAAATCAAAGGGCGCGAGAAGTTTGCTAGAAACCATATAAACTCTATAAACAATTTCAGCCGCCTGCGCGCGTGTGACGATTTTGTCCGGATGCAGTTTTCCGTCCGCATCCATCAAAACAACATTTTTCTCCCACGAAAATTTGGCGTATGGAAGCGCCCAGTGGCCTGGATTCAAATCCGGAAACGGCGTTTCTTTTATATTGATTGTCGGAACATTTATAGCGTGGGCAAGATAAATCATTTTAAGAGCTTCGGATAAAACAACATTGCCGGTCGGTTTAAAAGTGTTGTTGGAATAACCTTTAACAATGCCGAATCTGTAAGCGTCATTTATGTATTGGGTGAACCATTGATCCGGTTTTACATCCGAAAATTCCGGAGGGTTTTCAAATAATATCGTTTTTGCTTTTGTGTTTTTTGCGTCGGCGTGCGCCATTATCAATTTCAAAAATTCCGCGCGGGTAATCGGTACATCGGGTTTAAAAGTCATATCCGGATATCCTTTGATAACTCCAAGATCTTTTAAATATGAAAGCGCCATAAAATATCTTGTGTCATTCGGAACATCGGAAAAAAGAGTATTGGCGGCCAGCGCAATGGGCGCAATTTGCATTCCAAAAAGCGCATATAAAAGCCAAAACCCCGCGATAAACTTTGATATTTTTTTACCCATGATTTTATTTTGCATATTTCGGAACGTTGACACCGCGCCAATCGCGCAAAGCTGCTGCGCCGCAGTCCGCATCGCGCGCCGCGGCTCCCCCGCAATCCGCGCCGCAGTTCGCTAACCGTAGAGAAGTTCGCCGGGGGAATAAGCGTCCAAATTTTCTTTCCCGATCAATTTTATTACTTCTTTTACGACGTCTTGCATCGGAACGATTTTTTGCGTGCCGACTTTCATGTCTCTGATTATCACGACGCCCTCGCGCACTTCGGTTAAACCGACGATTATGGTATATGGCGCGCCGAATTTATCGGCAAGTTTCAAATGGGTTTTTATTGAATCTTTTCCGAGAGCGCCCATTGTTTTTACGCCGACCTCGCGCAAATCCGCGATAATGCTTAGACATTTTTTCTTTGCTTCTTTGCCCAATTGCGCCACAAAAATATGTATCACGTCTTTGTGCGGCACATGTATTTTTTCGCGCTTCATATTGGCGATAATACGTTCAATTCCGGCGGCAAAACCAACAGCGGGAGTTTTCGGTCCGCCGAACAATTCCGTAAGCCCGTCATATCTGCCTCCTCCTCCGATTGCATTTTGCGCGCCTTCGGTTTTATCCCAAAATTCAAAAACGGTTTTTGTGTAATAATCCAAACCGCGCACCAAATTCGGATTTTCAACGAATTTAATTTCAAGTTCCGTCAGATATTGTTTTAGATCTTCGTGGAATTCTTTCGATTCCGCATCCAGATAATCCGCCATTTTTGGCGTCAATTGAGCCAAAATCTGGCAATTCTCTTCTTTGCAATCAAGCACGCGCATCGGGTTTGTTTTGATGCGGATTTTGCATTGTTCGCAAAGCGAACGATCTTTATCAAAATAAAAATCAGTCAAAACGCGGATATATTCCTTACGCGATTCCGGCGTCCCAATCGAATTTAATTGAATGCTGAATAAATCCGCGATTCCCAAATCTTTATTGATCAAATTTGCGAGATAAATTGTTTGCGCATCAAGAGCGGGATCGCTTTCGCCGATTATCTCAAAGCCGTATTGCCAAAATTGTCTGTATCTGCCTTTTTGCGGACGATCATAACGGAAATGCGGTTCAATATAATAAAGCTGGACAGGCTGCGGCAGATTTTGCATTCCGTTTTGAATATAAGAACGCACAACGCCGGCTGTTCCCTCGGGTTTCAAAGTCAAACTCCGGCCTTTTCTATCTTGAAAAGTGTACATTTCTTTTTGCACAATATCCGTGTCTGCGCCGATTCCGCGTTGGAACAATTCCGTAAATTCAAACATTGGCGTTGTGATTCTGCGAAATCCGGCTTGTCTTAATCTATGGCGCACAACTTTTTTTATAAAAGTGTGATATTCGTGATCATTCGGTAAAATATCGTGCACGCCTTTTGGAGTCTGAAGCATGCCGCCGCGCGTTATTTCTTCGTCATCGCCGCCGGTTTGACCTTTAATCCGACCGACAAATGTTTTTCCATCATTCATAATACAATCAATTATACTAGAACTTGGCGTTCGCCTCAACGTATTTCGCGCCGATTTTTTTTGGAGCGGATTTATATTTAAAATACCCTGCGGCCGCAATCATCGCCGCGTTATCGGTGCAATATTCAAGTTTTTGAGGATAGCGAAAAATCACCCCCGTCCCCAGCATCTCAGCAATTTTTTCACGCAAAACAGTATTCGCCGAAACGCCGCCCGCCAGATGCGCCTCCTTCACGCCGTATTTTTTAACCGCCGCAGTAAATTTCGTCGCAAGCGCCAATACTACAGCTTCCTGAAAACTCGCCGCCACGTCGCAAACAAATTTTCGCGTCAGCTTTCGTCCGCTGCGTTTCTCTTTTTCCATAAAATAAAGTACCGCGGTTTTTATTCCCGAAAAACTGAAATCAAAAGTTTTTTCATTCATCAGCGCTCTTGAGAATTTATATTCACCCCCGTCCCCATACACAGCCGCCCGCATCACCGCCGGCCCGCCGGGATATCCCAGTCCAAGCAGCCGCGCGACTTTATCAAACGCCTCGCCCGCCGCATCATCGCGCGTTTCTCCGATTAGCTTAAAATCCATATGTTTCCGCATCAAATAAATTTCATTGTGCCCGCCGGAAACAGTCAAAACCAAAATCGGGAAAGAGACACCACCGCCCCCCCGCCCCCCTAGCCAGTTTGAATAGATATGTCCCTCGATATGATTCACCGGCACAAGCGGTTTATTCAAAAATAACGCTAACGTATTCGCAGTTACGGTGCCGATTAAAAGCGAACTCAAAAGTCCGGGCTCCTGCGTTACCGCAATCGCGTCAATTTCACGCAGGCTGATTTTCGCATCTTTAAGCGCTTTTTCAAGCACGGGAATTATTTTCACAACATGCTCTCTCGCCGCCACTTCCGGCACAACTCCGCCCGTTTTCGCGTGGAGCGGAATCTGCGAAAAAATCGCATTGCTCAAAACCCGCGTGCCGTTTTCAACTACAGCGCACGAAGTTTCATCGCAGGAGGTTTCGATGCCGAGGATTTTCATGCGCTTATTTTAGCATAGATTAAAACGATTATGCTCGCGGCCGCGCCTCGGAACAGGTTTGTTTGCTGTATATGCGAACTTCCTGTTTCGAATCAGGCGTAAATTTTCACAACTATCATATTCCGTCAGGCGGTATATGCGAACTTCTGTCACGTGACAAGAGGAGATGTCTTCGCAATCCGCCTCAGTAAAAAAGTTCGTATAAAACCATCAATTCAATCTCCCGTCCCCGTTCATGCTAAAATAGAAACAGCCAACCCCCGTCCCCATGAAACCCACCGCTCAAAAAATCGTCCAGCTCTTTCGCGACAAGGGTTTTGAATCTTATTGGGCGGGCGGTTGCGTGCGCGATATGCTGCTCGGAATTCATCCGAAGGATTTTGATATAGCGACTTCAGCAACGCCGGACCAAATTCAAAAACTCATTCCAAAAACCATTGAAGTCGGTAAACAGTTCGGCGTGATTTTGGCGCTCGTTGGTGAACACCGTTTTGAAATTGCGACATTTCGTTCGGATAGCAGTTATTCAGACGGACGCCGTCCCGATGCGGTTATTTTCACTTCCGCAAAAGAAGACGCGCTCCGCCGCGATTTCACGATTAACGCGCTTTTTTACGATCCCATAGCGGATAAAGTTATCGATTATGTTGACGGCCAAAAAGACCTTGATGAAAAAATAATCAGATTTATCGGTGATCCGCACGCCCGTATTTTAGAAGACCATTTGCGTATTCTTCGCGCAGTCCGATTTAAAAACACCTTCAATTTCCGTTATCATCCGGAAACGTATAACGCGATAAAAAAGCACGCCGCACTGATAAACAAAATTTCACGCGAGCGCATCCACGACGAACTTATAAAAATGTTAAACAGCAAAGATTTGCGCCAAGTTTTTGAGGATTTAAGCGAAACGGGGCTGCTTCAAGCCATAATTCCGGAACTCGAAGCTATGAGAGGCGTCGCTCAGCCGATCGAATATCATCAGGAAGGCGATGTTTGGGAGCATACGATGCGCGCGCTCAATAGTCTCAAATCAACCTCTTCAATCAACACAAAATTCGCGACACTTTTTCACGATATCGGCAAGCCGCAGACATTTAAAATCAAAGAGCGAATACGTTTTGACGGCCACTGTGAAGTTTCTGCGGAAATCGCGCGGAAAATTTTAAGCCGTTTGAAGTTTCCAAAAAAAGATATCGATCAAATAACGTGGCTCATCAAACACCACATGATGTTTATTCCGTTAACGGAAATGAATATCGGCCGCAGGCGGCATTGGTTTCTGCGGGAAAATTTTCTGGATTTAATGGAAGTTTTTTACGCTGACGCGATGGGCGCGGAACCGCAGGATCTCGCGCTTTACAATAAAGTTATGGATCTTTACCGGCACGATTTAAAAACAATGGCAACTAAGCCGGAGCCGCTTTTAAACGGGAAAGAGATCATGAAATATCTTAATATAAAACCCGGAAAGCTCATCGGCGAAATTTCAAAAAAACTCCTTGAACAACAGCTCGCCAAAAAAATCAAAACGCATAAGCAAGCGTTGGAATGGCTAAAGCAATTCAAATAGTTGGGACCGTTTCCCGAAATTTCATGAAAATTTCTTAAACTTTTTGGAACATGGCTCCTATTGACGTTAAAAAAACTTTTTTTCTTTCAAGAACTTCATCATTTGATATCTTCTCGTCATAAACGCGCCAAAACTTACGAGCCACAAAGCAAAAACAGCAAGCCATCCTATAAAAGGAATAAATCCCGCAATCATTACAATCGCCAGTCCCAAAACCGCTTTCAGCCATGTTTGCCATTTATTGCCGCGTTTACGGATAATCAAATCCCCGACAAAAAATCCCGCGAAAACTTTCGCGACATAACCCATCATCAAAAACATCGCGCCGATAATAAGAGACAACGGCACGCCGATAATCGTAAACAATAAAATCACGCATCCGATCGGCGCAACAACCATAATCAAAAATCCGATTCCGAGATATTTCCAGAAAGATTTTTTAGTCAAATCCGCGGTTTTATTGAATTCATCATGCGCAAAAAAACTGATTAGCAAACCGATCAAAACCAACGTCAAAAATCCAAGAAATCTGCCGAAAATATCGCCGAGCGTAACTCCCAAAAATCCTTTTCCGCTCCATCCTCGCGAAACTTCATTCCTCTTTACGCTTCCGCCGACAACGCCTTGCGGCACATAAACAACAGTCGAAGAAGTATAAATAAAATCGCCGTTCACCCGCGCGTTATCCGCGATTCTCGCGTAATCATCTATCGAAATATTCACATTTTTTCCGACGGATCCAATCAGTCTGAACATGGAAACGCCGCCATGTACATTTCCATGAACAACGCCGTTAAGTTTTACGTTTCCGGAATAAACAATCAAATCGCCGCCAATCACCGAATTTTCCGCGATATCAACGTCGCCTCCAAAAACAAGAAGATCCTTATCTATATTTCCTTTTACAAAAACCTGTCCTCCCGCAACACGCACGCTTCCTTTTACGTTCGCGGTGATATTTATTGTTCCACCGGCCGCTAAAACGCTCCCCGCAATATCATTTTCTATATTTATTGAACCGCCCGCCGAAACAAAATCTCCGTTAATTGCAGATTCAACATTAATAGCGCCGCCGGAAACATAAAGATTTTCAAAAACAGCGTCTTTCACATTCACGGAATCGCCGGTCATTATACTCGCGGCAAAACCCGTCGTCGGTATCATAAAAAATAAAACAGCGGCAATGGAGATGATTTTTTTCATAGTGAAAAAGTTAATATAGTAGAATTATAGCATGATGGAATTTGAGGAAAAAGTTTATAAAATCGTCGCGGAAATCACTTTCGGCTGAATAGCGCAATATTTTCTATATGATACGTATGCGGAAACATATCGACAGGTTGAACCGCAGTCAATTTATATCCGTTATCAATTAAAATTCGCGCGTCGCGAGCCAACGCCGCAGGATTACACGAAACATAGATAATTTTTCGCGCGCCGGATTTCACGCCGAGCCGCGCCAACTTAGCGGCAAATTTTTCTCCGATTCCCGCGCGCGGGGGATCAACAACAATAATATCCGGTCGCTCGCGCAACTTTTGTAGCTTTGCGACTTCTTTTTCCGCGTCGCCGCATAAAAATTGAATATTTTTTAGCCCGTTCAGCGCCGCATTTTTATTAGCCGCCTCAATCGCGCTTTCATTTATTTCAATCCCAAAAACTTTACCGCAAAATTTCGCAAAACAAATCCCGATTGTTCCGGTCCCGCAAAACAAATCAAAAACCGTATCCGACTTTTGCACATCCGCAAGCCTAAAAATCGTTTCATACAAAACCTGCGCCTGAAAAGTGTTCGGCTGAAAAAACGCACTCGGTGTTATATCGAATTTGATTTTTTCACCGTTGATATTCAATTTCTCGCGAATCACGGATGCGCCAAAAAGCGGTATTTCTTCCGTCTTTTTCGGTCGGCCTTTTTGATCAAAAATTTTCGTCCAACAGGCGGAAACAATATTTTTCCCAAATCTCTTTTTTAACGCAATCACAAATTCTTCCCGCCCGCCAAACGCTTCTGCGCTCGTTACCAGATTTACCATTATTTCGCCGGTTGTTTTGGCTTCACGTATAATCAAATTCCGCAAAAATCCCTCACGCGTTTTAGAATTAAAAACAGTCGCGGCACTGCGTCCAAAATCGCTACCGCGTCCAAAAAAATCCCGCACAAATCTCACAATTTCCACGTACAATTCAGAAACCAAAAAACATTCCTCAATATCAACTATTTCATAACGCATCCGCGCTTGATGCAATCCAAGTTTGAGCCCGCCCCCGCCCCCCAAGCTAAATTCCATTTTGTTTCGATACTTCCATGGATTTTCGCAGCCCAAAATTTTTCGCATCGCCGGCCGCGAAACTTTTCCCAATCTTTCCAAACTTTCACGCACCTGATTTTCCTTATACTCAAGCTGTTTTTTATAATCCAGATTTTGCCATGTGCACCCGCCGCAAACGCCAAAATGTTTGCACTTCGGCTCAACGCGCAGCGCGGATTCTTTAATAATCCGCACAACTTTCGCCTCCGTATAATTCTTTTTCACCCGCGTAAAAACAGCTTCAATTTTATCGCCCGGAATTACGTTTTCAATAAAAACTTTAAATCGCGTGCCATCAATATCAATCGACCCGACCCCTTTTCCTCCAAAAGCCAGATTTTCTATTTCCAGCTCTATTTTGTCGCCTTTTTTAAACATAATTCCACCGCAGTATAAATTTTTTCAGTCGTATCCGGCAAGTATTTTTTCACCATCGTCCCCATTCATTGCCCAAACCCCGATTCTATGCTATAATAATATAATATAAAAACAAAAAATGAAAATAAGATTTTGTGGCGCCACGCGCGAAGTTACGGGTTCAAAGCATTTACTTATTATAAACGATAAAAGAGTTTTGCTGGATTGCGGGCTTTATCAGGGTCGCAGACGGGAATCATACGCCAAAAATCACGCATTTCCTTTCACGCCGGATTCCATTGATGCGATGGTTCTTTCTCACGCGCACATTGATCATTGCGGGAATATACCGGGAATAATCAAAAAAGGATTCAACGGCAATATTTATTCCACTTTCGCCACACGCGACCTTTGCAATTACATGCTTATGGATTCCGCGATGATCCAGGAAAGGGATTCCGAATATCTTAAAAAGCGCGAGAAAAATCCGCTTGTGCCGCTTAAACCTCTTTACACTCCCGAAGATGTTAAAAAATCACTTAATCATTTTGTCGGGATCGGTTATGAACGGACTTTTGCCGTTACAGACGGACTTGCCGCATGTTTTTACGATGCGGGGCACATTCTTGGCTCCGCAGTCACACATTTTATTGTTTACGACAAAGCAAAAAATAAAAGATTTAACATCGCGTACACCGGTGATCTCGGCCGCAAAGATTTGCCGATACTTAAAGATCCGCAATATTTTCCGCCAACCGATTATTTGATTATAGAAAGCACATACGGCGATAGAACGCACGATGATGTTGAAAATATTCAAAAACAGCTCGCGGACATCGTGAACAGAGCCGCAAAACGCGGAGGAAAAATTTTAATTCCCGCGTTCGCGCTCGAACGCACGCAGGAATTGATTTACCACTTTAACATATTGAATGAAAATAAAGATATTCCGCCCATCCCGATTTTTGTCGACAGCCCGCTTTCAGTCAGATTGACGGACGTTTTTGAAGCGCATCCCGAATGTTACGACAAAGAAACGCGCGAACTCATCAAAAACAAAGAAAATCCTTTTGGATTTGGCGAGCTTAAATATATTACGGAAGTAGAAGATTCAAAAAAACTTAACGATTATATCGGTCCGTGCATAATAATTTCCGCTTCCGGAATGGCGGAGCACGGCAGAATTCTTCATCACTTGAAACAAAACATAGAAGATCCAAAAACAACGGTTTTGTTTGTCGGATTTCAGGCCGCATACACCTTGGGTCGTAAACTCGTTGATGGCGTAAAAATCGCGAAAATCTTCGGCAAAGAATACAAAGTCAACGCGGAAATCGCCAAAATCGACGCTTTCTCGGGCCACGCGGATAAAAACGATTTGATGGATTTTGTAACGCATATAAAAGGACTTAAACGTATCTTTATAGTTCACGGCGAACCGGAGCAGTCCAAAGCATTCGCCCAAGCGCTTCGTGAAAAAGGCTACGACGCGCATATTCCAAGTTTTGCGGAAGAGGTGGAGATTTAAAAAAGACTCAATAACTCCGGGTATATCAGTGCTTCCGACGGCGCATATTGAAGAAGAAGATTTTAAGGTGACGATTGCACTTTTCTCTTATTTGCCTATAATAATCCTTGCAAACTCCTTTTTTACGAAATCGGAAATTGTGCGTCCTGCATCATATCGCACGCGGGTATAGTATAATGGCTATTATGACTCTCTTCCAAGGAGTAGACGCGGGTTCGATTCCCGCTACCCGCTCCACACGCCGTTGCCGAACAGAGCGTTCGCCGCAGGCGAACACAGCTCTATAGAAACAAATCGTCGTGAAACGACACCGAAGGCAACACAGGCGGATATAAAAAAAGCGCTGCAAAGCAACTCCATTATGGCTTATTTAAGCCACTTTTTATTCATAAAATATAATTTATATTTCTTCAAAACAGGAGTAAAATTTATATTATGCAAAAACCTTTGATGAATTTTGCCTTTATAGACAGCCAAAACGTCAATCTTGGTATTAAAGAATTGGGCTGGAAATTGGATTGGAAAAAATTTCGCGTATATTTAAAAGAAAAATATAGGGTTGAAACCGCTTATATTTTTATCGGATTTTTGGAAGAAAATCAGGATCTGTATTTGTCTCTTCAAAAAAGCGGATACGTTCTTATTTTCAAGGAGATTTTGAAATACAAGGATGGCTGCGTAAAAGGAAATTGTGATGCCGAATTGGTATTGCAGGCCATGATTGACTATAAAAAATACGGGAAAGCCGTAATCGTAAGCGGCGATGGAGATTTTGCTTGTTTAATCCGGCATTTAAAAAAACAGAACAAGCTGGAAAAAGTGTTGGTTCCAAACATTAAAAAATATTCAGCGCTTTTGAAAAAAGCTGCGGCAGATGAATGTCTAGATTTTATGAATAATCTGAAAACCAAGCTGGAATATGAAAAGCACCCCATAAGGACAAAACCTTAGAGGGCTCTTTTCGTGGTGATTCTATTCATAGAATACCATGACTTAAAACACAAGTCAATATATTTGTCAAACACGAACTGACACAAACTCCGAGTGGCAAACTTTTTTCCTCAAGCCAAAAAGTTCGAACGTCGCATACCATGGAGCTCCA
>CAZNCD010000020.1:0-10728 GCA_964571575.1 uncultured Candidatus Peribacteria bacterium | reverse complement strand
TGTGCTGAAAAATTTAATCTACAATGGAAACTTAACTGTGATACAATACAAAATTGGACATTCAATTAAACGTGTGCTAAAATTTATTTTACTCAACACGGCCGAAGGCCGCTCATAAAATCATAAAAAAGCTGGTAGCGGCTGGAAATACACGCACACACCTTATGTCAATCGACAAAATTACCGTTAAAGGCGCCCGTATCCACAATCTGAAAAACCTTTCAGTCGAAATCCCAAAAAACAAACTCACGGTCATTACCGGTCTTAGTGGTTCCGGCAAATCATCGCTCGCATTTGACACAATTTATGCCGAAGGTCAGCGTCGTTACGTGGAAAGCCTTTCAACGTACGCGCGCCAATTCCTCCAGCTTATGGAAAAACCGGATGTTGATTCCATCGAAGGACTTTCTCCGGCGATTTCCATAGATCAAAAAACAGCCCCGCGCAATCCGCGCTCTACAGTCGGTACAATCACGGAAATATACGATTATTTAAGGCTTATATTCGCCAAAATCGGACATCCTCATTGTCCGCAGTGCGGAAAACCGATTAGTCGCCAAAGTATCAGCCAAATCGTTGAAGCGGTTGTGGGCCTGCCGGAAGGAGCAAAAATTATGATTCTTTCGCCAATGGTGCGTGATAAAAAAGGTTCGCATCAAAAAATATTCGAAAGAATCAAAAAACTCGGATTTGTGCGCGTAAGAGCTGACAATGAAATCTACAGCATTCTTGATGCCCCCGCGCTTGACGAAAATAAAAAACATTCGATTGAAATAGTTGTGGACAGACTTGTCGTAAAAAACCTCAGAAAAATCACAAAAACTTTGTCTTCAGGACAAAAAATAGATTTACCGAATCCGGAAAGATCGCGCTTGGCCGATTCAATTGAAATAGCCATAAAACACGGCGAGGGGACTATAATTGTTCAAAATTACGATACCGGAAAAGAAGAAATCTATTCGGATAAATACGCGTGTCCCGGTTGCAATATCAGTATCCCCGAAGTTTCACCGAGAATGTTTTCTTTCAACAGTCCGCACGGCGCGTGTCCAACTTGTCACGGACTTGGCACAAAACTGGAAATTGATCCGGATCTTGTTATGCCGAATAAAAATCTCACTTTTGCGGAAGGCGCGATTTTACCTTGGTCGTCAACAACTTCGCATCTCGCATGGTATAACAGAATTTTGGAAGCGGTCGCGAAAGCGAATAAATTTTCAATGAACACGGCCGTAGGCCGTCTCTCAAAAGAAGCGCTAAATTTAGTTATGTACGGCACCGGCGATAAAAAATACACTGTTCGGATAGGCGGATCGCAATCAAATTTTGACGAAGAAGACGAGGAAATGGAGAGAACAAACGCTTTTTCCGGCGATTACACAACAACATTTGAAGGCGTAATTCCAAATCTCGAGCGCAGATACATGGAGACGGATTCGGATTATGTAAGAAAAAAAATAGAAGGATTTATGCGGATTTTGTTATGTCCAACATGTAAAGGCGCGCGTTTAAAACCGGAAGTTTTAGCTGTGACAATCAATAAAAAATCAATCGCAAACGTTTCAAGAATGTCTATCGAAGAAACATTGAAATTTACGAATTCGCTAAGTCTTACGCCAACGGAAAAAGAAATAGCAAAGCTTCCGCTCGCCGAAATCAAAAATCGCCTGCAATTCTTGATTAACGTGGGTTTGCCTTATCTTACACTGGAACGCTCGGCGAATACGCTTTCCGGAGGCGAGGCGCAAAGGATTCGCCTTGCAACACAAATCGGATCACGTCTATCAGGTGTTTTATATGTTTTGGACGAACCGACAATCGGTTTGCATCAGGAAGATAATGCAAAACTCATCGAAACCCTCGTAACTCTGCGCGATCTTGATAATACGGTAATAGTCGTCGAACACGACATCGATATGATGAAAGCCGCGGATTATATTTTTGATATTGGTCCCGGAGCCGGCAAAAACGGCGGTACGGTTATCGCATATGGCACTCCGGAGCAAATAATGAAAAATCCGGCATCCATTACAGGTCAATATTTATCAGGCAAAAAAATGATTCCCGTTCCGTCAAAAAGGCGACTGCGCAGCGAAAAAAACATCAAACTAATCGGTGCGCGGCAACATAACCTAAAAAATATCACGGTGGAATTTCCGCTCGGAACATTCATCGGAATTACGGGAGTTTCCGGCTCCGGCAAATCAACGCTTATAAACGATATTCTTGCAAAAATTGCGACACAAAATTTATACGGAAGCCATACAAACCCGGGAGCGCATGAAAAAATCGAAGGCCTTGAACATATAGATAAAATAATAAATATTGACCAATCGCCAATCGGCAGAACTCCGCGCTCAAATTCGGCCACATACACAGGCGTTTTTACGGATATTCGTGAGCTTTTTGCCCTTACGCCCGAAGCTAAACTGCGCGGATATAAAGCCGGCAGATTCAGCTTTAACGTAAAAGGAGGAAGATGCGAAGCCTGCGCGGGTGACGGCACAAAAAAAATAGAAATGCACTTTTTGCCGGATATTTATGTAACTTGCGAAGAATGTAAAGGTCAGCGTTATAATCCGGAAGCGCTTGAAATAAACTATAGGGGAAAAAACATAGCTCAGGTTTTAAATATGACGGTTGATGAAGCGATTGAATTTTTCAATGCGATTCCGTCCGTAAAAACAAAACTGGAAACGCTTCAAGATGTGGGTTTGGGCTATATTCACCTCGGACAGCCGGCAACAACGCTTTCCGGAGGCGAAGCGCAAAGAATCAAGCTCGCAACGGAACTCTCAAAACGCTCGACGGGCAAAACATTGTATATTCTTGACGAGCCTACAACCGGCTTGCATTTTGACGATGTCGCGAGATTACTGGAAGTTTTACATAGATTGGTTGATAAAGGAAACACAGTGATAACCATAGAGCATAATATGGATGTTATTAAATCCGTTGATTATGTTATAGATCTTGGTCCGCACGGAGGGGAGAAGGGAGGTGAGGTTATTGCCGTCGGCACACCGGAAGAAATATCAAAAAACAAAAATTCTCTTACAGGGAAATGGCTCAGCAATTTTTTGGGGGACGGAGGCAGTTGAAAGGCGGGGACGGAGGCAGGTTTTGTGCTATATGCATATATTGCGAAAAATTCGCTATAATTCGCTATAATTTAATAAAGTTTAATATAATTTAATAAAATTTAATAAAATTCACTTTACAAAACTATTGAAAAATTGTGTTAATTTCTATATAGTGAGTTCGCAAAATATTGTTCTTTTAAATAATAAAGTTGTCCAAAATTTAATAGAGTTAAATAGAATTTGCTATAATTCAATAAGATATAGTAAAATTTAATTATGACGGATAATTTTTTAACATCAGAACAAGTCGCAGCATCTTTGCAGGTGCATCCGTTTACGGTGCTTAAACTTATCAAAGCAAAAAAATTGTCTGCAATTAAAATAGGTAGAATGTACAGAATAAAAGAAGCGGATCTGAATAAGTTTATAGAATCAAGCGCAAAACAAAGCGCAGAGAGCGTTACGCAAGAAACAGTAACGCCCCTCCCCAAACATCCACCGGTTGAAAATCCCAAGCGCAAACCAACAGGGGTACCCAAATCGGAATCGGGGAAAGACCATTTTATAATAAATAAATAACAGACCGCGAAGCGGTCATAAATCAATAATATCAGCGGCATAGACCGCGACCTAACGCGGCTTATAGTCGCCCCCCCTCACACAATGATACTCAACTGCTTAAATTGCGGTAAATCAGTATCCACACAGCTGAATAATTGTCCGTATTGCAAGTGGGAAGTAGCTGAAGTTGTAATACGCGAAACACATCCGCCGGCAGTACGCGGATACAAAGAAACGTTGCGCGGAGCGCCGCGTGCGATTATCAACATGGTACTGCGTTACTCTCACAAATAAATTTCCTTAAATTTAGCCCTAGAAAAGCCGAAAGTTACCCCCTCGCACAAATAGAAAGACATCAAAAGCCCTCATCCCCTCATGAGGGTTTTTGCTAACACGCCCGTAGCGAGCGAAGGGCATATCTATAACAAGTAACGTGCGGATTCTCTCGTTTGTCCGCACGCTTTATATTCCGCGAAAACTCGGAGTCTGCCTGAAGCCTGCCTGCGCAAAATTCACTCCGATTTATTCTTGCATTGTTTTTCCCGAATTTTTTTCGAGCATTCAAACAAACTGTTTTGCACAGGGAAAGTGTCTTTTAAAGTTTGATTGAGTTCTCCTATTTTTTGGACAAGGGTTGCGACAGCCGGATCAGTGTCTTCGCCGTATAACATCTTATACTTTCCAAGCAATTCCGCTTCCGAAACCTCAAGTTCGTAGGTTTTTTTGGCGGATTGGACATTTTGTAAAAGTTCGCCATAGCCTCCAAGCGAACCTTGCGGAAGATTTTTATTAAATTCATTATAAATTTCCGAAAGTCCTTCCCGAGGCTTTACGCCGTTCACACGCATTTCCGTGATTTTTTCAAGAAACGACCCTTTGCGGTTCGGCGGAGATTCATTCAGTTTTTTCTCCTTTTTCTCAATCGATTTTTTCATTTTATCCAATCCTGTGGACAATCCTCCGGCAGTTTGCAAAAACTCATTCCATTTTTGAGTGAGCTCCTCCCATGTTGCGTCTTTGCAATTGTTATAATCATTCAATTTTGAAGCATATTTTTTCAAAACCTCGTTATAAACCGTCAAAAACGCGGCGGAATTTTTGTAAATTTCTTTATCATTTACAAAATAATTCTCCAGCTGGCTTTTTACCGCTTCTTTTGGAACCGCAATAATTTCTTTGGCTCCGCTTGCTTTATCCGGATTATTTATGACGAATTTTCTCAAATACATTATTTCCATTTGCAGTTTATAAGCTTTGTCTTTTAATTTCGGCAAATTACCGACTTGGCAGTTTTCATACGCTTTTCTAACTTGCGCGTTTTGTTTTTCAAGCTGTGTTTGAAGAGCAAAAATATCGTCGCGGTGGCAGTTATTTCTCGTAAAAATATCCTTAAAATATTCGACAAAATCATCGTAGCTCACAAGACTGGTCAAAAATATGTCGAAATCGTCAAAATAATTGGTTATCGGACATGAACTTGAATTGTTCGCGCCTATTGTTTGCGCTTTTGCGCCGTCAGCGTATTGCCCGGCCGTAGAAGCCAAAATTAGCATTGCGAGCGCGATAACGATTTTTTTATGAATTTTATTCAACATATCCTTTTGATTTTATTTTTGCGCATATTTTATTTGTTTCTCCCAAAAGCTGTTTGTAAATATCAAAATACAGTTTCATAGCGTCAAGCTCTATCGCGATTGATTGAAAGAATTCCCCTTGCAAAGAGCTTTCAAGAAGCGTTTCCTGATCTTTTAATCTTTTTTCGGCATCTTGTTTGTTTTTGAATAAGATTTTATTTATTTCATCAAGCATTTCGCGCTGTGTTGTTGCGCTTGAAGATTGGGCATCAACAATTTGCGCGGCTTTATTTCTATCTTCATCCATTTTAAACAAAGTGTATTTATTCACGAATTTCTTGAATTCATCAAAAATATTCCTTCCGAATATCGCGCTGTTTTTTTGCGGCGTTATAACCGGCATTGGGACCAACACGACGTTTATATTCACAAAATCGCTCAAGCTGAATCCGCTTTTGCATTTTGCCATTTCCATGATGTTTCCGGTCATTTTTGAAGGCGCCAGATTGTGAGAAACAACTTTTTTGAGATCTTCCCTGATTTTTTTGACATGACAGGCTATGCATGGATCCGAAGGACTATACGCGGTATATTTAGCGGAATGAGTTGTAATCTCTATGCAAAATTTTTCTCCGCAAGGAAATTTATCCGTCCAATCTCCGTCGGCTCCGCCGGGAGAATCCAAAGAAGGCTCTTGATTTCCGGTTGGCGTTGAAGTGCCGCCGGAGCCGCCATCAGATGAGCCGCCGGACGAACCCTGGTCTTGAAAGTTTGAGTCGCCGGACGATTGCGGAGACTTGGCATTGTCGGAAGTTTTTTGTTCATAATCATCAAGCGCTTTGTACAAATTATGATCGCCCGGACACGCTTGATAAACGTCCGCAAGTACATCGCCGGTTTCAGCGTGTTTTGGCTCATTTCCCGTTAAATCGCTTTGAACTTGCTCTTGTTGGGGTTTGGGCGAAGTTGGTTGGGCTTCAGGTTGTGTTGTTTGCGGCGGTTGAGTCGGTTGTTCCGGAAGTCCTCCCGAATAAGCTTGATTTACCGTTGCGGGAGTTACGTCTTTAAAAAGTATTATTTCAATATTATTCAAATCGTCTATCAGATCAAAACCGGAATCCGAAGTGTCGCCGTTCGCAAATATTTCAGACGGCATAACGTATGCTTCCGTTTCGCTTCTCAAACCTTCAATATCAACAAAATCGTTATAACGATCTTGAAGTTCGCGCGCCTGCTTCATTATTTCTTCCTGACTCAGACGCGGATGTTTTTGTATTATTGGTTCAAGACTCCCGGCCAAAACAGCCTGTATTTCATAGCTGTTCAATCCCGCGGATTGTCCGACATTCTTGAGAGCTTCTTGCTCCGGCTCCAAAACAGTTTTTTTGTATATGGCGAGATATAAATTTTGTCCCGTGTTCTTTTCGCCGCCGCTGAAAATATCGCTCAATTTAAGATTATAATCCGGATTATCAATGCCGATTCCATTCAGCAATTTTGAGAATAATTGTTGATTGCTCAACGGCAGACTTGAATCGTCGGCGCGCGCGCTTGCGCTCATCGATATCGCGACGATTGTTATCAAACCTATGCTGATGAGTATATTTTTTATTTTCATTATTGGCATTTTGTTGTTGATGCGTCTATAAATTTATTCGGAAATTTTTCGACCTGGTCTCTTATTTCGGCAAACAAATCCCTGTATTTTATAAGTAGCTTGAACGTTTCTTCATACGCTTTATGCATTGGGTACGCGTATTGGAATTCTTTATAGGCCTGTAAAGTTGTATCAAGAGCTTGTTTCGCGTCGCTTACTTCGCGGTCAATAACCTTTATTCGTCTGTACATATTTTCTATGATGCCGCTTTGTTCATACAGCGGCGTATCGTCGGAAACGCCTTCACCTGCGTCAAATAATTCTCCTCTTCGCCTTTGGAGTTCCACATTATATTTGTAATAAAGTTTTACCCCGCGCCACGCGATGCAATATGTGCTTACATTCAAGGGTTTTGCGTCGAATTTGCATTCATCATCGTTTTCCGCGGATGCCGTGTTCGCTTTTTTCCCGGACGTGATTTGCTTGAATCCTTCATTAAAGATGCTGTTTATCGCGTCGTGATATTTTGCGCGCAAATCAGAAAGCGGCATTTTTTGATCCGCAAAAATCGTATCCGGATCTATTATTTTCTGATCTTTTGAATAAGTTACGGAAGGAATCAGGGTAACGCCGGCAATACCGGTTATAAGTCCGATCAAAATCAACGCTGATGCTATTTTTATTTTTCTTACAGACATTCTTTTACAAATTTTGGTAATTTATTATTAAACGCATCAAAATAACCCTTAATTTCGCCGAATACCATATTCAATTCCCGAAGTTTTGCATCAAGAGCCTTGTATTTTTCAATAAGAGCGGTTTGTTTCTTGACGCCGGTCGTTGATTTTATATGAGTTTTCATGGCGTTTCTCGCGACCCCGATTTTATCCGTTACCTTTGAATAACATTCGGATTGTTTGTTTCCTTCAATTGACTGAAAACTGCCGGCGAGAGGAAAATAGGTTGAATACTTATCAAAAGCTTTGTGCTTGTATTTCGAATATATATCAATCGCGGAATTTATAAGAGTGCTGTTTGGATTTTTGCTTAGAAAAAGTTTTTCAATGGATTCCAAATAAGCTTTTTCCGCGCCGGGATTATCATCATCGCCAAAATATGTGTTCATTCCTTCTATGCATTGCTGGCCTTTTGCGTTGGTATCGGGCGCCGGATTTTTATCCACGCTTCCTTCCGCGAGAATCACTCCGGATGTCGCAAGCGAAAACAGCATGAATCCAGCCGCAATAATCGCAATTTTTAACACTCGCCGCCGGACGAAAGATATAAACATTTTTTTCATTTGTTTTTTTGTTCGATTAGTATTTCATTGCTTTTGCTGAATATCTTTGTTTTATCCTTGTTTATAATAACAGCATAAATAATATCCCCGGGCATCAACTGCGCCGTGTATTCAATCGTGGCCGGGCACGGACAAGCGTTGCAGTCCGTCAAAATTCCATAAACTCCCGGAAGCAGTTTATTTTGTTTTACATAATCATCCGCGGGGTTTAAAGGATCGCTCTTTCTTATTATTTCAAGGCCGTCCGGAACACCGCCGTCATCCGTATCCGCTTTCTTTGGATTGGTTTTATACGTAAGAACTTCATCGCCATCTTTAAGCGCGTCGTCGTCGGTGTCGGGATCAAGAGGATCAGTTGTGTAAGTTTTGATTTCTTCTCCGTCCTTGAGTCCGTCTCCGTCCGTATCGGGATTAAGATAATTGGTTCCGTATTTATATTCATCGGCGTTCTTAAGACCGTCTTTATCCGGATCATCATCAAGATAATCCGGAATGCCGTTTTGATCTTTGTCCGTATCAAAACAGCTATAAGCTTTGAGCACGCGATAAGCGATAAGCGCGAATTCCGCTCTTGTTAAAACTTTATCCGGCGCCGCGGCCTCATCTTTTGTGATGATAAACGCTTCCTTAACAGCTTCCGTGTTTTTTAAATAAGGCTTCAAATCCTGCGCGATTTTAATATACGGAGCGTACCACGGATCCGGATCAACGGGTCTTTCAAAATTAATTATATTTTGTATGTACAAAGCCTCGATTACTATTTTTGCGGCTTCCGCAAGATTGATATTGTTGCTAGGTTTGAATGGCGTGAGGCCGGTTTCCGGATCTTTTTCCGCGCCGTATCCGTAAATCAATTTTCGCAAGAAGCCTTCTTTTGTGAATGGATAAAACCAAGATAGATTCTTTTCAAAAGGCACATCGCTGAATATCTGCGGCATTTTATAAGCTTCTTCGCGCGGCGTTATGCAAAGCATTTTTAAAATTATTTTAGCGAATTCGGCTCTCGTGATTTTGTCATTCGGCTTAAAAAATTCTTTGCCGTTTTCAATATATCCGTCAAGCACTCCTTTTTTCTTTAAATCATTGATGGCTTCATAATAAGGGCTGTCTGCGGCCACATCGCTGAACGGTTTATACGGCGCGACCTCTTGGTACTTTGGCAAACTTGGTTTGCTGGTATCAACAGCGGTGGCGCCGAAAGTGCTTTTTGGAACAAGATCAAGAGGAGCCGGAGTTTTTATGGAAATAAACACTTCGCCAATCGGATTTCCGTTGAACAACAATTCATAGATAAGCGGATCTTTTCCGTTATCCGCATTTTTCAGGCGAATGGTCATTCTTCCGTCAAGCAAATACACGTAACCCGTGGTGTCTATTATCGCGGTGCGCAAATTTTCATTTTTATAAACAACTTCCGTTGCGCCAAACCAATTCGGATCATCGCCGGCTATTTTATTGAATTCAAATTCATCTTGCTGATTATTGTCTTTTACGTGCGCTCCGGCCAGATATTCAACGTTTTTCGCGGTATATTGCGTATTTTCCGAATCAGTCTTCGTATCGGTATTGGCATCCGTTATATAGAAAGCTTTTAAGAGCGCGAGTCCGGAAGAATCTTTAACGTCAAACGTGGCGGGCATATCGCCTTTGCTTGGATTCGGCGAAAGGGAATAACCGTCTTTTATGATAAATAGTTTTCCGGTTGTTTCATCGTATTCCGCGACAGGTTCGCCCTTGGCGTTTTTTACGTAAATTTTGCCTTTTGTCGTTAAACCCTCCGCGTAAAATTCACCTTTCTCATTTGTTTTATACTCGCCGATTATATCGATTTTTCCTTTTCTGTTTCTCACAAGGCTTACAGGCATATCACTTTCCAGAGGATTGGTGTTTCCAAAAGCCGTTCCGGCATCAAAAGAAATTCCGGAAAGCGTAACCTGCGGCGTATAAACATCTATTGTTATTAATTGACCCGCAGAATTTCCGGATTGATCCGCCATGTTAATTTAATATTTTTCTGTCCGATTTCTTCATAAGGTCCAAGAACGAATTTGGGATTCGCGTTATTGTTTATATTTTTATCATTCGTTAAATCGCCGTCTCCGTTGTCGTCTTTAGTTAAATCCGTATCTATAAAATAAGAAGCGATGTTGCCGCCCTGATCCTTTGAAGCGGAGGCGTCAATCGTCAAAGTTTTTAACACCGCGACTTCAAGATGGCTTTTGCCGACATTCGGCAGAGGCGGAGTCGTATCAAAACATACTTGCGGCGCAAGAAGAATCGCTTTGCTTAGAGTGCTTTTATCGTTGTTTTTATCAAACGAAACTATCTGTGCGTAATAATTGCCGTTTTCAAGCTTTAATTCATAATAAGGCGAATCCGGCGAATCAAGTTTTTCTTCGTTTTCAAGAGGATCGCCAAGTACAAGCCTGATCGTTTTTATGCCCTGAGGCTCTCTATATGTTATTTCGTATCCCGCGAGATCTTTTTGTTTTGAAGGCATCCACAAAAATGTCGCGGTTTCATTGCTGTAATCAACGCTGAATCCGTTTATGCTTGGCGCAAACGGCATCAAATCATCAATGCTTGCATGATCTATATTCGTAAAATGAATTT